>JBIIMV010000170.1:0-4461 GCA_044337805.1 Bacteroidia bacterium | reverse complement strand
GCTATTGTTTACAACTGAACCTGCGCCATTAACACGATAAGCTCCCGAATTGGATATAATAAGATTGGAATTGGCGATTACCGTTTGCGGACTGTTGTTCGCAAAAACGAGGTCTCCGGAGTCAATCATAAAGGCTCCGTTCACGATGAGCTGCCTGGGGTTATTTTGATTGTGCCTCACAATACCTGCAGGTGCCACTGAACTACCGTTCACCTTGAAAGTTTTTAAAACAGAAATATCTATATCCGGCATAGTGATTACCAATCCTGTTCCCGGGCTAATGGTCAGGTTGTTGTAGGTATTCAGGGATTGTAAAAATGGAGCGCCTGTAACGGTCGGCATTGTAAAGCTAACGGAAGTGGTATAGTACTCCACATTTCCGCCGGTTGAACTGAGGAATAAGCCAAAGTCCCCGCCCGGGAAAGATGCTGTTGAGGTGGATGAGGAAACCTTCATCAAGCCCGAGCCACTGACACCAACACCGTTTGCAACACTGAAATTGTGGTTTATCGTAACCCCAACATCCAAGGTAGAACCCTGACCTAAAAACAGATAACCTGACTTTTCGCCATTGGCGCCTGAAGTTACAGTATGAAAAAAGGAAATGCCATCTCCTATTCTCACAGGATTTCCCGGACCAGGGGCAATACCTGCCGGAATATCATTGTGTGCTCTCACCGACCAGGGTGTTGTGGCAATGGCAGTATCCTCCCAAACTCCATCTCGGATGGAATAAAAGGTAATGACTGTTGAGAACGGATCACCCGGAATCTGAGCACCGCATGTATACTCACCATCAATGCTACCGCCGAAAGACGCTGGAGTAATATTCACAGAGTTTGTCGCCTCAATCACCTCGGAATCAAGACCGACTGACCATTCTACCAGAGAGGGTGAAAACTTCGCCGGAACATAATCAGCTTCAGTAGCGGGACTGATTAGAAACACATCGGAATCATCATAACGATAGACATGATTACATTGTGCAGAACCCAAAACGAAGCCCGTACTGTTTGTTCTCCAATAGTACGGTATGGCCTCATCGGAAGTAGCAACAGGATGCCTTTGATTTACCGGCCGGATGATAATGAAACCATAGGTAGTAGGATTTCCTGTGATCGTTATGGAGGCGGGGGTGTATTTACCGGAACTTCCAAAGGCATACAGGAAAGATTTATTGGCGCCATTGTAGTTCTTTCTGACCCCTCCATCTGAGAACGACCCATTCGTGCTGATCATCCTTGTGGAGGAGAAATTAGTGGATGTTGTTCCGGTAAATGCATCGTAGATTTTTGATGCAGCAGTAAAAAACAAAACTTTTGACCCAATATTGAGCACCGCAGCAGAATTGGCAAGTCTCAGGATACCTGAAATCTGAAAATTAGCTGTCATGGTGGTGGAGCCTGTTGCTTTATTGAGTGTTAGGTTTGTAAAAATGCCCGCTCCTGATCCTGCGATGGTCTGAATACCTGTACCAACAAGTTGAATAGCACCTGTTCCAAGGCAAGTTCCGCCCACAAAAAGGTCTCCATTGCAAAGAATCTGCTTTCCGCCCGTGTTAAATGTTCCCAGCGTAACGGTGAAGTTATTGAGAACGGTAAAACTGCTCACAGAACCTGCCATTAACAAGGACTGCCCGAATGCCTTTGATACAGTGAGATTATAAAGACCTCCGATAATAAAACCATTGTTAATGAACTGTTGTGTTCCAGATCCATTAAAGGTTGTAGTATTGGCACCTGGATTATAAGTAGTGCCGGCACTGATGTTAAAATTCCTTCCAATGGTAAGATTGAAGCCATTTGCTACAAATTCAGGATCGTTACCGCTGCTGAGTGTAAAGTCACGTTTTAACACAAGTGCACTGCCCGCACCGGGGCTTGTGAAATAGGTTTGGTTGTAACTTGGACCAAAAACCTGTGGGCCGAGCGTTACCGTTGCCGGTCCGGCACTGGTCTTTGTGACAACAATACTAAAAAGCGGCACCGTTGAACTGACATTAAAATTAGCTCCCGTGCCACTAAAAGAAACATTGATAACACCTGCGGTAACGACAGAATTAGATGTGTTAACTCCGATAAAAATACCACCATTCGCGGCAGCCCCAGCTTCCGGATTTCCAACATTGATAACGCCACCGCTCACAAAGAAACTCATGTCGGGATATGGCATAGAAAATCTGGGACTGCCGGTGTCGCCGGAACCTATTGTTGATCCGTCTACGGTGAGGGTACCGCCAATCATCGTGAGCGAACCGGCATGTGTACCTGTTGTTGTGACAGGTCTTAATTTCTCAAGTGTGGTGATTCCACCCTCAATCAGAACCGAACCATTCAAGCCGAAAAGCATGCCTTCAAACCCTGCAGAGAAATTACCGGAGGTGATTTTATAAATACCATTTACCAATACGCCACCAACGTTTCCATTGAGTAACATATCTCCACCGCTAATCCAGAGTCGAGATGACACCGGAATAACAAATAATCCACCGCCGTTAACCCGTGTTTGAGACATGTTATTGCCCCATTTCAGAGTTCCGGCAACAAGAATAAGTGCATCGGAATTCGAGTATAAATTAAAGAAGGATGCATTGGAGGAAACCATCTCCAATTCCGAGTTAAAATCAACCCCTTTGTTAACGGTAAGCGTGTAAACATTGGTGACTCCGTTGATATCAAAAACAGCATTAACAGGACTCGTGAAAGTAAGGTTAGCCGCCCCGTTTGTTGAAGCGGTGTATTGAGCAGAATTGCTAAAATTCACCGTGCCTGAATTCAGGAAGTTACCCTTAAGGGTGACGTTGTGAATAGCATTTACCAAAGACACTCCAAAGACGGCATTCGAAGAAACTGAAATGTCAGTTTCGACATTTAGGTTGATAATATTAGTGGCAACAGATCCAAGGTTAAACTGCAAAACACCGGAACCGGAGGAGGTAATGTTCAGAACTCCGTTTACAACATAATTCGTTGGATTGGAACTTGCGGGAAGTGCGGAAGTTACGTTGGATGAAGAAGTGTTCGAAATCTTGAGATTATTAAATGTTTGCTGTGCGGGCAGCGTTCCGTTGATATTGCGGTATTCGATCGTTCCTCCACCGGCAGAAACAAATGACGTAAAAGTTCCGGAGGGAAAAGTCCCGGCAGAAATCACCAAAGTTCCCTGCCCGGTAACTGTTCCAAGATTGTGCCCTATGGCACTTCCCAAATCCAGGGTGCTTAGATTAGTAATGTTGGAAGACACAACCGTTCTGCTGACTGTTGTGAAAACTGTTCTACCGTTAATAATGAAAATGGCATCTGTGGCGCCGGGAACTGCGGGTGCAACCGAGGTTAAGCCGGTTGGATCTTGCGTCCAGGTTCCTGCAACAGCCCAATCACCATCTGCAAAAGAATAGTAATTGGCCGCACTTGATGGAAAACTCAAAGCCAAAAACATAATGGCCAAGAATAAGCGATTGATAGTGCGCATTTTTTGCATTGAAATTGAATTAATCGGTAAGAACTTCTCCATGATTTTCTGTTTTGTTTAGAAATGTTTCGAAAATTTCCAAAAAGCCTCGCAAATATACTCAAAAATTTGAATTTTAGACGAAGGTTTATTAACCAAAGACGAAGGTAGGAATTTGAGATACATACCACAGGATATCCGCACCAAAACAAAAAACCCCGCTTTGCAAGCAAAACGGGGTTGTAGTCAGAGTGTCAATCTTATTTTTTAATAAACCTGCTAATCAGCTGCTTACCTTCGGCATCCCGACAACGGACCGTATAAATTCCTGACTGAACAGGTTCTGAAAACCGCAGGCTAACCATGCCACTTGAAGAATTTTGCCGATCCTGATATACAAGCCGACCGCCAATATCGAAAACGAAAACTTCATAGAGCCCCGGATTCAATCCCAAAATGGTCAATTCTTCATCTACAGGGTTTGGAAATACTTGAATCTGCATCATACTGCCATCATCCATTCCACTCGGAGTTGCTACATACAGGACCCCGATTGAAGTGCACCCGTTAGCACCTGTGATTTGAACAGAATAGGTCCCGGAATCGCCGTACATGAGCGTTTGAAGGGTAGCTCCCGGGATGGCTGTTCCATTGAAAAACCATTGCAAAATACCGATAGCGGAAGTCTGGAGCATTCCACCATTCTGGGAAACAACAGGAATTGGAGGATTTGGAAGGAAGTTCACCTCCACGGGAGCAGATTCGGCACTGCAACCATCTGCAGATGTTACTACGGCCGTATAGTTACCGGTAGTGGTAACATCAGCACTTGTAGCATTCTGCCCAATTAACAAAGTGCTGTCGTTCAGATACCAGGAAATCTGATTGGTGGTGGCCCCAATGGAAAGCGTCTGCACAAGACCATCGCAGAGTGAAAGAGGTCCGACCGGACTAACAACCGCAGGGGCAGGTGTTGGGAACACCAACACGGTATCTGTGGCAATCACCTGA
>JBIIMV010000169.1:0-4489 GCA_044337805.1 Bacteroidia bacterium | reverse complement strand
CACCACGGTTTATTTCCTGTCCTTAAGGCAGGATTTTTTATTTTTGTTCAAAATCTACCCATGAAGTTATTTTTACCCCTGCTCTTTGCCCTGATGTTTTGCTGTGCTCCGGTTCTTACCCTTGCTCAGACAGGTGCGCCTGAACTCATCCTCAGTCATGAACCGGTTTGCTCAGGTGATACCGCCTTGCTGCATGTCCGCATTGCCGACATCATTCCCCAGAATTGTGGTCCTGCCTCTTCTGCTGTCAACGATAGCATCAGAACTGTTACCATTGGTACGGGAACCACTAACAATACCTCAACCTTGTATCCTGCTCCCTACGGAAACTGGTATAAAAATGCCCGACATCGTCTGCTATACCGGGCCTCTGATTTGCTCGCTGCGGGATTTCAGGGAGGCAAAATTCTATCAGTTGGATTTCAGGTAACCGCTCTGAACGGTAGTACCCAAACCTATCGCGATTATCGGCTGGCGATGAAGTGTACGCCCGACTCTGTTGCCCCATCCAATTTCAATGACACTATTGGTTGGACAGAAGTTTTTTCGCCCAAAAATGTTTTTGTAAACGTTGGCGTAAATACCCACACCCTGGATGTTCCGTTTCATTGGGATGGGGTTTCTAACTTATATCTGGAAATATGTTTCAATAATCTTTCCGACCCCAGCTACACCTATAATTGTTCCTCACCGTATACAACCAAATCTTATCAGGCAGTGGTGTACGATAGGAATGATGTAACACCATTGTGCGGTAGCATTCCTGCCTTCCCGCAGAACCTGAACGATCTTCCCAATGTAATCCTCACCTTTGGTGGAGGAGATATTGATCTTTCAAGATATTCTTTCACCTACAATCCCTCTGCACAGGTTCTCAACCAAAACAGTGTAGATCCATTGTTTCTGCCGGGGGCATCTTCTTCGGTAACGGTTACCGTAACCGATAACCTGAACGGCTTGTCTGCAACTCAGACGCTCAATATCAACTATTCCACTACTCCGTTACCAATATCTTTTGCCTCAGCAGATACCTTGTTTTGTCCGGGCGAATCTGCCGTGAATATTCCGGTTTCTCCGATGGGAGGCGTATGGAGCGGTTCTTCATCCATCACTCCTTCAGGCACCTTTGACCCATCGCTGGCGGGAACCGGCTCATTTCAGGTTATTTATACTCTTGCAGCCGGAACCATTTGTCAGAATGCAGCCTCGCTGAACCTTGAAGTGGGCCCTCCTCAAAATCCTGCAATCGGAACTACCAGTCCGCTAACCCTTTGCACCACTGATGCTCCGTTTAGCATTTCTGTAGTAAGCAGTGGAGGTAACTGGAGCAGCACTCAGATTGATGCCAATAACGTGCTAACACCTTCTTTGCTTCCAGCCGGTGCTTATGATTTTATTTATTCTTTCAGTAACTACTGTTACGTTGCAGATACCATTACCATCAATATCAATCAGGGTCCCGACTTTCAGATTGATAATACTCCCGATTTCTGCAGCGGCATGTCGCCTTTCAATATGACGTATAGCAATTTCGGGTTAGGTCTGCAAAATGTATACTGGAGCGGAGATATTATCACAGACACCATCACCGGCACGGTGAATCCGGCACTAGGGATCATTGGTCCGAATATGGTATTGCTCACCGGAATTGCATTCAATGGATGTAAACTTACGGATACCGCTTATGTAAATATGTTCCAGCCTCAGTTATTGATAACGGCAACAGACAGCACCATTGATGCCGGTCAATCAACGACCATTATTGTTTTTGGAGCTTCATCATGGTCATGGAGCAATGGTCAAACAACACCCTCCATCACAGTGTCACCAAGCGCTACCTCTACCTATGTTTGCATTGCCACCTTGCCCAGCGGATGTACAGATACTGTAAGTATGACCATAAATGTAACAGATAACACAGGCATTGATGAGCAGGGCTTTTCTAATTTCACCCTATCGCTCAATCCTTCTGTTACTCATGATCAGGCAAGCTTAAGCCTGCTGGGAGGGCTTGCAGGAAACTATCAGGTTTTTGTTACCGGCATTTCGGGAACACTGATTGAGCAAGCGTATGTGAGCAAAGCAAGTCCATTGTTGCTGGGTGGCAGCTATGCCCCGGGATTATATTTTATCAGGGTGATAGCCCCTGACGGAGGCTCACGCATGACGCGTTTTTTAAAGCAGTAAGCGCAAAGGGATGTCCCCTGCTTTGATGAATAAGCCCCGGAAAATATCGCCGGGGCTTATTCATTTGAAGGGGGTCTTGATTCCGATGGCTTGTTGCTACAAACCAGATCATTGCCCGACTATTTTGCCGTTTAATCTTATCTGTAGGTATGTATTTGCTTCACACCAGTTGAAAGCAATCCTGTGCGTAATTATGAAAAATGGAACACCGAAAACAAAGAATTTTGTCCGGCAACCAAAAGGTGCACAGATGCATGTGCATCAAACATGGTAAGTGAATGGAATAGATAGCTTGTTCTCTTCCAATCAGGTTTGGGGCTTAATCTATTTTACACCGCCTTTGTTATTTCGCATTTTTTGATTATATATTTGCAGGCAAAATTATTTATGCCACAATCAGATACATTAGAGGAATCGGATTCGATTGCCTATCGTGCGCAGGAACTGGTGGAGAGGACCCATCTAAACATTTTTTTAACCGGGAAGGCCGGTACAGGGAAAACGACCTTTCTGCGCAAACTTGTAGAGAGAAATTTCAAGCCTATGCTGGTATGTGCCCCAACAGGAATTGCGGCACTCAATGCCGGTGGAGTAACCCTTCATTCCATGATGGGGATTCCACCCTGCACTTTTGTGCCCGGCGCAATGCCTTCAGCGATGCCCTATGGATTAAGAATTGAAAATCCCTCGACTCTTGTAAAAAATCTCTCCCTTTCTTCGCTCAAGCGAATACAGATTAAGCGGGCTGCGCTGATGGTGATTGATGAAGTGAGTATGCTGAGAGCCGATATGCTCGATGCCATTGATCAGATTCTCAAGTTTATCAGACATTCCAGGGAGCCATTCGGCGGCATGCAAATGCTTTTCGTCGGAGACCTCATGCAGCTGCCTCCTGTCATCAAAATTGAAGAATGGAACCTCCTGTCACAATACTATCCCAGTCCCTATTTCTTTGATGCAAAAGTACTTCGAGATCATGCCCCATTGCGCATTGATCTCAAAAAGGTATATCGCCAGAAAGACGAAGAATTTGCTGCTATGCTCAACCGCATGCGTGCACAGCAACTTACCAATGAAGATGTAGAAATACTCAACAGGCACTATACCCCTGGTTATAGCCGGAAGGCACTACCCGGCGTTGTAACACTTACTACCCACAACAGGGTAGCCGACACCATCAATCAGGAAGCGCTTCAAGCACTGAATACTCCCTTGATACAGTTGTCTGCAACCGTACAGGGCGAATTTCCGGAATCCATGTTCCCCTGCGAAAGAGACATGAAAATCAAACCGGGCGCACAAGTCATGTTCATCAAAAACGACCTGCAACAGCCATCACGTTTCTACAATGGGAAAATGGGAGTGGTAGAAGGATTTGAAGAAGAGCAGGTGAAGATCAGACTTGAGGATAAAAGTTGCGTATTGCTTGAACCACATCTTTGGGAAAACGTACGCTATACCATCGACACGGCAACCGGAGTGCCTGTTGCAGAAACCATTGGCCGCTTTCTCCAGTATCCGCTTCGCCTGGCCTGGGCCATCACCATTCACAAAAGTCAGGGACTAACTTTCGAAAAGGCTGCTATTGATGTGCAAAATGTCTTTGCATCAGGACAATGTTATGTGGCTTTTTCAAGATTGCGAAGTCTGAACGGACTCACCCTCATTACCCCCTTTCAGAAAAAAGAACTGAATGCTGACCGTCAGTTACTCAGCTATGAGGGCCAACCCTCTCAGGCAGAAACTTATTTCTCCAGAATGGATGAACTTAAGAAAACTTATTTTATAAAAAACTTAGAAAAAATCATTGCTTTTTCCGGTATAAAAAAACCGTTTAGCCGCACCGCCGAGCAGAGCAGTAGCATGAAAAGCCTAATGGCTGCGGTGCAAAAAGATGTGCTTGCCGGTATGGATGAACTTTTGTTGGAAGGCAGAAATTTGTTGTCGGAAATCGATGTAAATGCAGCATTATCAACTGCTGTCCTTTCAGACTGGCTGAGCTCAGGGCGGCAATGGCTTAAAAACAGTCTCGCGCGCCTGGTAAATATGCATCAGTCGATTCCGGAGCCCTCATCATTATGGTTACATTTTGCTGAAGAGCTTGAACATGGCATGGGCGAACTGTGGCAGGATTTTAGTTTCATCGAATCGCTTGCCACGAAAGCAGAGAATGGAGATGGAATAAGCAGACTTAAAGAGTGGATACAATACAGGGCGCAATGCAACATCACGTTTGCTGCAGTAAAAAAGAAGGAGCGTAAAACGGTAAAAAAAAGTGAGATAAAAAAGCCCGCGAATCCAA
>JBIIMV010000210.1:0-3992 GCA_044337805.1 Bacteroidia bacterium | reverse complement strand
TTTGTCGCCGATTTTCAGGTTCTTGTCTGCTTTCGAAAGTTCGTTCTGCTTGCCGGGAAAATTTGATTTGGTAAAATCAATATTTTGGGAATAGGCATCTGTTTGGCAAAATAGCAGGAGTAATAGAGGTATGCAGAGCAACTTTTGCATGTGGCGGCTTTATGTGCTTTCCAAAGATAGAAAAAAACGTACCTGAAACAATCTCAGCGTTTGAGGATTTTAAATTCTGTTCTTCGGTTCAATTGTCTTCCTTCATCTGTCTCGTTACTTGCTATTGGCTGACTTAAGCCATAGCCCTTAAATTCAAGTCTATCTTTGGCAATCCCTTTGGAAATAAGGAACTCAACAACTGCTTTTGCTCTGTTTTCTGATAATGTCTGGTTGTAAGTGGCGCTGCCTTTATTATCGGTATGTCCGGAAATCTCAATTTTCAGCGTGGGAACGTCGGTGAGCAGTTTCTGAAGTCTTTCCAGCTCACTTGTTGATTCCGGTCTAAGGGTGGCCTTATCGAAATCAAAGAATATGTTTTTTAGCACAATTTTATTTCCAACGGCAATGTTTTGAAGCTGAATGTCCTTATTAACTTCCTGATAGTCGGCTCCTGAGGGAATGTCGAAATTCTCTGAATGGAAGAGGTAGTTTTCCTTTTTTACCGCGATGCCGTAGTTAACACCTGAAGGCAGCGCAACGAGAAATTTTCCTGTTTTCGCATTGGAGGTGAATGTGGCAATTTCGAGGTTCTTCACATTGTCAATGAGGGTGAGTTCTGCCTCCAGGGGTTGTTTGGTGAGCGCATCTGTTACCACTCCTTTCAGCAGCGTAACCTGATTCTCTTTTATCTCAACACTTGAGGCAACAGATACCTCTTTGATGGGCTTTTCCAGACTGGCAAGCAATGGGTCTTCCGTATCCAGGGCAACGGGTTTTTCCGGCCCCAGAAAGGTGATGACGTAAATGTCCCGCCCACCGAAACCATCGGGACGCACAGAGGCATAATACCCTCTTTTTCCGCTGGCTGCCACCACCAGAAAAACATCGTCATCGGGGGTGTTTATCGGATATCCCAAATTCTGGGGCTTTGACCATTGTCCGTTCTCATAGACCGACTTAAAAATATCGTAACCTCCCATTGATGAATGCGCCTCTGAACTGAAATACATGGTTTTTCCGTCAGGTACCACAAAGACACTCTCTTCGTTGTATTCGGTGTTGATTGCCGGTCCGATATTTACTGCGGTCTCCCATTTTCCTTTTGCGTTTTTGGTACATGAAAAGATATCTCGCTTTCCCATACTGCCCTCTTCGCGCTCGCTTACAAAGAAAATGGTCCTTCCATCAAAGGTGAAGGATGCCGATGATTCATGGGCGGATGAATTAATGGCCTTTGGCATTTTATCTGGTAGGGTCCAGGCGTCGCCGAGGTTATCGCTTAGATAGATATTGCCGGATCCTTTGTCGTCGCGGTAGGTGAGGAGCTTTTGTCCATCAGGACTGAGATTCACTGTCGCATCATGCCCGTTGGTGTTGATCGGGGTGCCGATATTTTTGGGCGGTGTCCATGTGTCGTTGAAGCGATAAGAAACATAAATGTCTTCGAAGAACTCATCAAGTGATTCATCAACTTCGCCTCCTGTGGTGGTGTTTCTGCGTGAGGTAAACATCAGGATGCCTTCATCTGCACTGATTACAGGTCCATAATCAGGATAAGGAGTATTGATCGCCTGTCCGATATTATCAATGAATACGCGAACCGGACTTTTAATCAACTCAATACCATGGCCGCATTCCAGAATCTTTTTGTCAACGTCTTTGATAATGGAAGGATCGGTATTTTTTACCGCAAGGCTCGATTTATAGGCTTTATATTCACCAATGGCTTTGTCCCATTCCATGTTTAGATGGTAGGCACGGCCCAGATAATATCTTATTTTAGGATCAATGTTTGGGTTCAGCTCATATGCTTTGATGAAATAGGGCGTACATTTCATTTTAAATGGAGAGTTCAAATAGCAGATGCCTGTTCTGAGGTTGACTTTTGCATTGTTGGGATTTAATGCTCCGGCTTTCAGGTAGCCGTCGAGTGCATATTTGTACTTGCCCGGTTGCTCAGATTCGAAAAAATCATCAGCCAATTCCAATTGTTCTTTCGCCTCTCTGAGCTGTTCTTTCTGATTTGGAAAAAACTCCTTTGTAAAAGGAATGTCTTTTGTAGACTGCGCATTTGCGGTCATGCTCAGCAAAAGGAGCGATGTATATAAAAGGATGTTTTTCATTCGCAATCGCTTAAATAGTTTTTAGCTCCTTCCATGCCAAGTTCAATGGCTTTTTTCCAGTCGCTGCAAGCTCCCTTCTGGTCGCGCAACATCTCTCTGGCAATTCCACGGTTTAAAAATGCGGAACCATAAGAGGGATTGAGCTTAATGGCCTGATTGCAGTCGTCAAAAGCGCCGGAATAATCTTTGAGCTTGAACTTTGCACTGCCTCGGTTATTGTAGGCGAAGGCATAATCGCTTTTAATCTTGAGGGCTTCGGTGAAATCAGCAACTGCACCCTGATAATCACCCTGGTCAAATCTTGCAGACCCGCGGTTGTTATAGGCTATGAAAAAGTCTTTTTTTAGGGTGATGGCCTTGGAGTAATCAAGAATGGCTCCTTCAATATCGCCCAGCTTTCTTTTTACACTGCCGAGGTTATTGTATGCGAAATCCGCATCCGGCTTGAGTTCTACTACTTTCTGATAGTCTGTAAGCGCGCCCTTTAAATCGTTGCTCTGTTTCTTTGCACCTGCCCGGTCGTGGTAGGCGTAGGCATAATCTGGCTTTTCTCTGATTGCGGCGTCGAAGTCAGTGATGGCTTTTGCATAATCCTTTTTTAGCATATAAAAAACGCCTCTGTAATAATAACTTGCGGCAAGATTTTCTTTTTGTTCAATTGATTTCGTGTAGGCA
Source organism: Bacteroidia bacterium (assembly GCA_044337805.1). GTDB lineage: Bacteria > Bacteroidota > Bacteroidia > UBA4408 > UBA4408 > JBEGML01. The sequence goes on along the minus strand of JBIIMV010000210.1, from coordinate 1,044 downwards.
GCAATGGCTTTGTCTTCCTGCTCCATCAGTCTGTAGCATTGGCCGAGATTGAAATAAAGATTTGCTGTGTGATTGTTGAGAATCTCAGTTTTTAAAAAATCTTCTAAAGCATCACGGTATTTATTCTGCTGAAGCCTTGTAATTCCCCGGTTTAGCCATGCTTTTTCGAAATCGGGTTTTTTCTCGATCGCCATGCTGAATGAAGCAATGGCTGCCTCGGTCTGACCCTGATTCAGCTCATCAATGCCTCGGTTGTAGGCAATTTCGGCATCCTGACTCGGCAAAAGCGTGGAGGCCTTAATCGTATCGGTGCCTTCTTCCTGCGCCAGCAGGGTTGCCGGCATGCTAAGCAAAAAAAACAACAGGGTGTAATGTAGTTTGCGAACCATTGTATGAATGCGTATTTTTGGGGGAATTCTTCAAAAGTAACTTTTCCACAAGGAAAATCAAAACAGACACTTTCCAATGGCCAAAAAAAAATCTGACCGTTTTTTTGACGATAAATCCATCGACTTCCTGCACCGCTATCTCAACAATCCAAGTCCGACAGGTTTCGAATCTTCAGGGCAAAAGATCTGGATGGATTACATAAGACCCTACGTGGATACTTTTTACACCGATCCATACGGAACGGCAGTGGGTATTATAAATCCTGATGCTCCTTACAAAGTAGTCATCGAAGCACACGCGGATGAGATCTCTTGGTTTGTGAATTATATCAGCAATGATGGATTTATCTACCTGAGACGCAATGGAGGTTCTGATCATCAGATTGCCCCCTCTAAAAGGGTGAACATTCATACTCCTTCAGGAATTGTAAAGGCCGTTTTTGGCTGGCCTGCCATCCATACCCGCGATGCATCCAAGGAGGAACCGCCAACGCTGAGGAATATCTTCCTTGATTGTGGTTGTAAATCTAAGGCGGAGGTTGAGAAACTCGGAATTCATGTCGGCTGTGTAGCTGTATTTGATGATGAATTTTTCATTCTGAATGAGCGCTTTTGGGTGGGACGCGCGCTGGATAACCGAATCGGTGGCTTCATG
>JBIIMV010000168.1:0-4505 GCA_044337805.1 Bacteroidia bacterium | reverse complement strand
CGGTTATAGCCGAGCATGTCACAAAGCGTATTATTGATCTCCAGGATGGTACCATCGGTGGTGCTTAGGGCCTTTCCCACCCCGGAGTAATGGAAAGCCTTACTGAATGTTTGCTCGCTCTTGATGAGTCTGCGCTCATTTTCCTTTCTATCTGTGATCACTGTCTGTACAGCGAAGAAGTGAATGATTTCACCCCGAGAGTTAAAGATAGGTTGGGCATTGATGGCAATCCAATATGGGATTTTTGTTTTGTTATAGTTGAGAATTTCCGCATAGAAGCCCTCTCCTTTCAAAACCGAATTCCGGATTTTACGAATTGTTTCTTTATCGCTGTCAGGACCCTGCAACAACATGCCCGGTGTAATACCTCTCACTTCATCGAAGGAGAAACCTGTAATGCGTTCAAAAGCTTCGTTTACCCAAACAATATGCCCTTTTTTTCCGGTAAGAACGACCAGATTATCGGTTTGCCTTGCGACCAGAGATAGCACCCTGAAATCATCAAGGCCCCAGTCATCGTCAACAACGACACGCTCATCTTTGGTTTTAAAAGACATTTTACAGTTGCGCTGTTCCGTTAATAATTTCTTCCACGATGGCAGGATCGAGGAGGGTTGAGGTATCGCCCAGGTTGGTGATATCACCCTCCGCAACTTTGCGCAATATACGTCTCATTATTTTACCTGAGCGCGTTTTAGGCAATCCGCTTACCAACAAAATTTTGTCGGGTCTGGCAATTTTTCCAATGACTGCGTTCACCGTCTCGGCGACAGAGGCCTTGACGTTTTGATGTTCATCGGGCATTTCTCTGCAAATGACGAAGGCAAAGATGCCTTGCCCCTTTATTGGGTGAGGATAGCCTACCACAGCACTTTCCACCACATGTTCATTTTGGTTGATGGCATTTTCAATTTCGGCCGTTCCAAAACGGTGTCCGGAGACATTAATCACATCATCCACCCTGCCGATGATGCGGTAAAGACCGTTTTCATCTCTGCGGGCGCCATCGCCTGTGAAGTAATATCCCGGATAGTGGGAGAAATAAGTTGTACGGCAACGTTCATGGTCGCCCCAGGTGGACCTCAGGATTGAAGGCCAGGGAAACTTCATACACAGGTATCCTTCCACCCCATTACCCTCTATTTCATTTCCCTGTTGATCGAGCAGAACGGGTTGGATTCCCGGCAGAGGCAGCCCTGCATGGGCAGGTCGCTGTTCTGAGATTCCCGAGAGCGCGGAAATCAGGATACCACCTGTTTCCGTTTGCCACCATGTGTCTGAAATCGGACATCTTTCCTTACCCACATGAATATGATACCAGTTCCATGCTTCTTCATTGATCGGTTCTCCGACCGAGCCCAGCGTGCGGAGACTGTGCAGGTTGTAGGCCATCACATGTTCATCACCGGCGGCCATCAGGGAGCGAATGGCAGTGGGGGCGGTGTAAAAAATATTCACCTGATGTTTATCTATTACCTGCCAGAAGCGGCCCGGATCGGGATAGGTAGGCACGCCTTCAAACATGAGGCTTGTAGTGCCGGAGAGCAGAGGACCATAGACTATATAGGTATGACCGGTTACCCATCCAATGTCTGCGGTGCACCAGAAAACCTCATTTTCGAGGGGTTGAAATACGTTTACGAAGCTATACCCGGCATAGACCATGTAGCCACCACAGGTGTGCACCACCCCTTTGGGCTTGCCGGTAGAGCCCGAGGTATAGAGGATGAAGAGCGGGTCTTCTGCCTCCATTTCTTCAGCCGGGCACAGAGAGTCGACCTTTTCCAGTTCATGGTGCAGCCAGAGGTCGCGTCGATTCACCATTGGAATATCCCAGCCGAGACAGCTCACCACGAGCACTTTTTCTATCGTAGGGCAATCTGAGAGAGCTTCGTCGACAATCGCTTTCAGAGGAGTTTGTTTGGCACCTCTGTTCAATCCGTCGGATGTCACCAGCAATTTCGCGCCGGCATCCTGAATTCTGTCTGAGAGGGCCGAAGCGCTGAAACCAGCAAATACCACCGAATGAACCGCACCGATGCGGGCGCAGGCCAACACCATCGCGGCGAGCTCAGGTATCATGGGCATGTAAAGACATACACGGTCACCCTTCCCTACCCCGTTGCGTTTAAGAACATTGCCGAAGCGGCAAACCAGGTGATAGAGTTCGGCGTAGGATATTTTTTTTGCAGGAGCATGAGGATCATTAGGCTCCCAGATGATAGCCGTTTTATTACCATGCTTTTCAAGATGTCTGTCGAGACAATTTTCGGTGATATTGAGGCGCGCGCCGGCGAACCAATTCACCGCGGGCTCCCGGAAATTCCAGTCCAGAACGCTACTCCAGGGCTTTTTCCATTGGAAATGCATGGCCATAGCATGCCAGAAAGCTTCCGGATTTTGTTTGGCCAGTGCGGTGTAATTGTCAAAATCTTCGCGGGTACGAATTTGTAAATTCATACATGTTTTTTTCGAACCTCAAGGTAGGAAAAAGCGGTAAATTGAAGAAATTGTTCGGTCAAAAAAACAAAGAATGGACTATGAAAGCGATTAATCTTTCGATTTTATGGAACCGACTATCTCCCCTCGCGATCTCATCAGCCTGACTAGGATCACTTATTTGGTGATGACGATACGTTGATTAAACGAACCGGTTGAATGCTGAACATAAAGGATGTAACAACCTGAACTCATCAAATCAGCAGGAAGAAAGAAAGAGGCTCCATCGCTTGTTTGAGCATTCAGACTCTGAATTATTCTGCCTTGAAGATCCAAGAGATTAATCTGTGAAGGATTATCATGTTGGAAGAGAATTCTCACTTCAACACCATCGGGGCCTGATGAAACCCAATACTTTTCTTTAGTGATTATTTGTTTACCTGTGAAGAAAACCTCTCTGAGGTCAGAATATGAGAAATTACCGTCAAAATCGGTTTGTTTGAGGCGATAATACGACCAGCCTTGAATGGGATTCTCATCAAAGAAAACATAGTCAAGGCGTGCATTACTGTTTCCTGCTCCATTGATAAAACCTACGGTTATAAAACTTCTCCCATCTATTGTTTTCTCTACGGTGAAATAGTCATTATTGACCTCAGATAAGGTTGTCCATTCTGTTTTTACTTGATCATTAAACTCGGTTGCATGAAAGTCGAGAAGCGTGATGGGAAGCGGCGAGCCCGAGCCGAAGGCTGAGAAATCGGAAAAAGTGTACAAATCATTCCAGGTGAGTGTTCTGGTGCCCGGCGCAGTAGTGCTTGAAGAACCCATGGTATGCAGGGCACCGCTTCCGGGAGCACCCAGCCAACCGGATGCATTGTATTTAAAAGGAAAGAGATTGGCCTCAATACCTATGGCATCACCCGCAGCATAAGAATAACTGACATGGTAATTAAAATTGGAAATACCACTTGGAGTCAATGACCAATAGCGCTGAATGTAATTGGTACTTGTGCCCATGTTGGGATGATTTCCGCCAACTGCTCTACCTGAAAGCGTAGCGGAAGAAAGCGAGGCAAAATTCAAGGTACAAGTTATTGGTGAGTAAGAAGAAAAGTCACCAACAGGGTAGAAAAGGACTCCCGGTGAAGCCACATTGCGGATTATGTCACCGTTTATCGCTCCATCATAAGTAATCGCATAAGAACCCGCATTACCTCCACTTATTGAACCGTTGGATAAATTGGTTCCGATAATCAGGTTATTTCCATTCAAGTCAAGTTTACCATTGGTAAAGGTCATTTGATTTTCTACAGTAACCTGACTATTCAACAGCAAACCAACGGATGCGGAATTGTCCAGAACCAGATTATTGAAAACCTCGCCTCCGGTGCATAACAAAGTCTGTGAGGAAGAGCCATTGAAGGTTACGGTTGCTGTACCCTGTTTGAATGCGTTGGCATCATAACTGGTCCAGTTACCACCAATATTCAAATTATTGTTATTCATATCCATTTCAGAACCGGTGATACCATTTTGAATGAGGAGGCTTCCGCTCATTTCAAAATTGCCTGAACCGGTGATTGGATAAACTTCAAGTCTATTCAATGGTGGGGATAAATTGCCACAATCAATGGTAAGGCTGGATATTCTGGCTTTAGAAACCCCGGATGCAGCAAAATCACTGATATGAACATCAACAGCAGCATTACCGCCATCCATAATAATGGTTCCGGTAAAGTTAAAGTTGCTGAATGAGGAAGACGCACTGCCAAGTTCTACGTCATCGCCCACGGTAAGAGTATTTGCCTGATCTGTAAATACAGCAGAACCAGTGTAGTCTAATCCAAAATCATTTTTAATGTTCACGAGGGTATTTCCGGCAGGGCCGGTAAGGGTAAGTCCGCCTGATGCTTTGGTAGATTTCAGATTAAAGCATTTAATGGTTTTGTTGTTTCCGGTAAAGACCTGACCAAGAGTACCTGTAGTAATAATTTCAATATTATCACGGCAGTTATCGTTCATAATAGCGTCATTGGAAAGTGTGAGGTTACCTCCGAGGGTAA
>JBIIMV010000343.1:0-2854 GCA_044337805.1 Bacteroidia bacterium | reverse complement strand
CCATACGGTCTCTCACAAACTCTATCACCCTGATGTCTCCATCGGGCTGTATGCCTGTCTGGGTGTAATAGCCAAATACAATGGTTTCTCCTGCTTGTATCTTTCCTGAATCAGGCTCCTGCTTTCCGGTTATCAAATCTAAAAAAGTACTCTTCCCTACTCCGTTTTTTCCAACAATTCCAATCCTTTCTCCTTTTCTGAAGGTGTAATCAAAGCCTTTCAGAATAACCTTTTCGCCGAAGGCTTTATTCACCTTTTTCATCTCGAGTATCTTGCTCCCAATACGGCTCATCTCCGCCTTTATCGTAACACCCTGCTGGCGTAAATCTCTCGAAGCTCTCTCTTTGATATCATCAAAAGCATCTACCCTGCTCTTACTTTTTGTTCCTCTTGCTTTGGGCATGCGTCTGATCCACTCAAGCTCTCTGAAGTAAAGATTTCTTGCCTTTTCCCGCTCAGAGCCTTCCTGCTCATTTCTAAGACTTTTATTTTCAAGGAAGGTGCTGTAGTCGCCTTCATGCACGTACAACCTGCCTCCATCAAGCTCCAGTATTTTATTGCAAACGCGATCAAGAAAGTAACGATCGTGTGTTACCATCAGCAGTGCCATTGCCTCGCGCGACAAATAATCTTCGAGCCACTCAACCATCTCAATATCTAGGTGATTTGTAGGCTCATCAAGGATGAGTAAATCAGGATTGTGCACCAGCACTCTGGCAAGGGCTACGCGCTTGCGCTGACCTCCTGAAAGTCCTGATGCCGGTATGGATGTATCTCGTATGCCCAGAACACCTGCTATCTGCCTCAACCTGTTTTCATGATCCCATGCCCCCATCTGCTCCATAAGTATCTGTAACTGAGCGGTACTTTGCTCCCTGCCCTCATAATGCGCCATGCCCGCTGTCAGACTTTGTTCATATGCTTTGATAAGGGTAGAAACCTGACTGCCGTCATCCAGCAAACTCTCGAGTATGCTCGCTCCGGGCTTAAAAAGCGGATCTTGCTCCAGGTAAGCTGTGCGAATGTCTTTCCTGTAGGTGACCCTGCCATTATCGGGCATGATCTTCCCCGATAATATGTTTAACAAGGTGGTTTTTCCTTCTCCGTTTCTTGCCACCAATGCGGTCTTGTCACCGGCAGATATGCCAAAACTGATGTTGTCGAACAACACACGGTCTGCGTATGTCTTGCTAATCTGCTCTACTGATAATAAATTCATAAAGTCGCTCAGAATTTACTTCCACTCCATTTGAAAAATCTGCTTCGCTCCTGCTCTCCTGCAAGGCGATCTTTCACAACACCATAGCTGCTGTAAAATGTTTGCTCTACTGATGTCATTTGTATGGTTTGTATCCTCCCTCCTCTCGCAATAAGTATATGGACCGGCCCAGATGTATGCTGTCTCATCAAATCGTTCAGGTTATTCTTTACCTCAAAGTGGTTCACTGCAATGATCCTGTCCTTTAGCATAAGCCCCCCTAGTTCAGCCGGACTACCCGCTGCAATCTGACTGACAAGCACTTCGTTCCCCTCAATAACCCTGAATCCGAATGCACTTTCGCAGGTTTTTGTTGATTGCCTTTTCTGAAGTTCAAGTCCGACTTGTGCAAGACAGAATCTCAGCAAAGGTTCATAAGAGCTTGTTCCATTGATGAGTTCATCGAACAAATGCTCAAGAGGCTTTCCTGCATAATGCTCCGCAAATGAACGATAATCAGCCTCCGTATATCCTATTCCCTTCTTACCGAAATCCTCCCACAGACCCCTTATCACATTATCAAGACTGGAGTGGTCTCCTGAATGAATCCTGATCAGCACATCTGCCATGAAAGCCAGCAGACAACCCTCGGTGTAAATCGAAACTTTGCGGTCGGGCGCACCGGGAACGTATCCATCCAGCCAGGTATCGAAAGATGATGCCGCAACGGAATAGTTGAAACGGCCTCCGTTGTCGAAATGCTTTTGCAATTGTTCCTCGAATGTCTGAACCCATTCGGTCCAGCCAAAAATGCCGGATCGAAACAACAGCAAATCTCCATAGTAGGTGGTTAGGCCTTCGTACACATATCCAAGCCTTGAATAGTTAGCACCGGAGAAATCATAGGGCAACATATCGGCAGGCCTGATATGCTTGACATTCCAGACATGAAACAATTCATGACAGCTTACCCCAAGAAACTCATTGTAGAGCGAAGGTTTCATGAATGAGTGTCCGGGCCCGATAGCGATAACTGTTGAATTACAATGTTCCACACCATGATAAAACGGAGCAGCAAGAACCTGAACAAGGAAATGATATTCATCATGCGGATAGATTCCCATCATGTTGAGAATCTCATTCGAAAAAATGAAGAAATCGCCGGTAACCTTCTCCCAATCGGGATGGCAATCTCCCAGTATCCAGATGTGGAAATCGATGCCGTTTATCTGGTAGGAACGATGAACAAGGTCGGCTGAGGCAATGAAAGGACTGTCAGCAAGGGTATCATAATTTTTTAACCTGAAACTGTGCGTACAAAAACTATCGTTTTGGAGCATACTTCCCCCTCCCAGGCCACCTGCAATTTGGTATCCGTTGGGAAGTTCCACGTGAAGGCTTACCTCCGCATGAAGGTAATCCGGACAATACATCAGACAGTTTACGGGATTCACATAGAGTTGCCTGTCGTCTAGCCAGGTGGAGCCTGCATTGAGCTCTGCAGCATAATAGCTATACTGCACCACCACTTCTTTGCTGCCCGGAAGCAAATCAACCTCCCAGCGGTTCATTGCAGATTTGCGGAAATTCAGTGCTTGCCCGAGAGCATCGCTGACACGAAAAGATTTCACATTTTTTGCAAAATTCCCGGCCTCA
>JBIIMV010000167.1:0-4536 GCA_044337805.1 Bacteroidia bacterium | reverse complement strand
CCGGGCAAACTGTCGTGTCTGCTCTTGAAAGAACACTTACCGGCTGATAAGTGGGGACTACGTACCTTACGGAATCAGGGCTTGAGGTATTGTTACATGCGTCTGTTACGGTCACAGCAATTGTACTTGTTTGTGTTGCTGAATAAGAGATGATACTATCGTTAAGACCTCCCATTCCATTACTCCAGGAATAAACGTAAGGCCTGCGCCCGAAGTTTGTCAACGCGAGCATGGAGGCAATGTCTCCCGGACACTGAACACTTGCATCCACGCCCAAAACCTGCGGCAATTGATAGGGCAGTTGAATAATGGCAACCGTGTCCTGGGCAGGTGCAGTGCCACAGGCATCTTCAACAGTAACAACATAAACAGATCCCGCACCCGGAGTAATGACCTGACTTTGATTGCTTCCAATTAAATTTGAATTGAGTGTCCATACATAGGTGTAAGGGCCAAAGCCGCCATTTACAATGGCTGCTACAGTGTCATTTGTGCCCGGACAATTAATCACAGCATCGGTACTTTCCACAGTGAGTGGACTGAATGCGGGCACGTTTACAGTGATGGTATCTGTGTCAGTTGACGGCCCGCATGTATCACTCACCGTGAGGGTATAACTGCTGGTTACCGATGGACTCACAATAATGGAATCAGCAGTTGAACCTGTGCTCCATGAATAAGAAAACGGTGGATATCCACCTGTAAATATCGCACTGATGACGGTAACGTCTGAGGGGCAGGTTAAGTTTATGTTCTGATTGATTATTTGAATAGGCTGATGATTATCAATAAAAAGGGTATCCGTCTGAGTAGGGTAATTACAAACATTTTGATTAAAAGTGACAATGATGGTCTCTATGCCTTCGTTCATTCCGTCAGCCAGGGCTGATAGTGAAATACTCGCATTGTTTTGTCCGGCCGGAATAACAACAGAGTCAGGAATCTGGGTATAGTCTACTCCGTTGCCGGCACTACCACTTATGGTGAAAGATATCGTCGTGGAATCGCTTCCGGGCAATCCGTTGGTATAATTGAAATTGAAAAATCCTGTTGCGCACCCTTCTACGAGATATCCGTTGGCAGCCGGGCCTCCGGCGGTAAGGGAGACCTGAGACACATAGTTGACGTCAACCGTGACAGTATCAGTATATACCGCAAGCGGATCACACGCATCAACAATCTCAACAATGTATTGGGTTGTAGTTGTCGGGAAAACAATTGCCGTACTGTCGCTTGCGATAAACAAAGGGAAGGGAAAGGTTGGATCAATCTCATACCAGGTAAAACTGTATGGAGGGAAACCACCGATGACACTTGCATTGATGGTGATTCCAATGTTCGGACAACTCAAGACCCCTCCTGTGATGTTGTATACGGGTGAAACGAAAGACGGAACACTCACCGAAATTGAATCTGATGCCGTAAAGGGTCCGCATGTGTCACTTACGACCAGATAGAAACTCATACTGGAATCTGGACTTACAGTAATACTGGGACTTGTTTGACCATTACTCCAGTTAAAGAAAAATGGGGGATACCCGCCTTGTATTTGAGGTGTTAAAGTGATACTGTCTGTTGGGCAGTTCAGTGAAGTGTCTTGCAAAACAATTGAAAGAGGAGATGGATTAACGATGTATAAAACCGACTGTTGGGTAAAAATCCCACAAATATTTTGTGATAATTCAAGGATAATGGATTCAGTTGACTCGGTTGTTCCATCAGCAAGTGGCTGAATATTGACCTGCGTTGTGGTTTCCCCTGGAAGAAATACAATACTGTCTGCAATCGCTGTATAATCAGATCCGTTTGTAGCGGTTCCCAGAATATTAAAGTTAACCACCAGAGTATCTCCGCTGGCACTTGCCGGCCTTGTGAATTGAAAAGCGGCACTTGCGCAACCCTCAACGATGGTGGTATCCCCTGAAAGGGTTGCCGTATTGATAATAACCGCACTGGAAACAAAACTCCTCGCTTTGAGAAAAACACCCGAGTCGAAGAAGTTGTCCAAGGCATCAGCGATGACAAGTTTAACATGGTAGGTTTGTCCGCACTGAACGCCTGATACTGCCTGAAGCACCGTGGTATAGCCATCCAGTGAAAAATCGTTGCCTGAATTGATTGAATAAAATTGTGGATTCGTTGCCGGGCAGCCGGGATCATTTGGATCATTGTTGAAACCATTGTTCACATTATCAATGGAAACGGGTGTGCTTGTTCCGGGAACCAAAGCAATATTTGCAGCATTATTGGCATAAGGACCATTTATACCCGGTCCGCTCAGGAAGAAGCCAAATACGTCATTAAACTGACAAACATATTCGGGGTATTCTTCTGACCCGAAGACATAATCAAATTTTACGGTATCGCCTTGCGGTATAAAATCAAACTCCAGCACTGCAACATCATTTGAGGCTGTTCCATTCAATATGCTGTTTATATCTGGGTCGTTCGGTGTTGGTGACAAATGGTCTGAACTGGCGAGGAAAAGATTGGTTCCGGATATGTCGAGTACATTTCCGGTTGACATGACAATTCCACTATCTAATCCCAGATTAGTGCCGAGTCCTTTAAAAAATCCTAAAGCTGCCGGGTCGCCCTGATAACTGAAATTAGATGCACTGATACCATTGCCCAGAAGTACATTCTGGATTAAACTTTGTTGAGGCGTTGGGTTAACATAGGTGGTATTGTTTATAATAACCTGAGAATAAGTTAGCCTCGATAGGGATAACATTAAGATGTAGAACAAAATATTTTTCATATCTATCAGAATGCCCGATAAAATTTAAGGTAAAATTATACAAATTTGTGTAACTACCTGATGAGGGTAATAGACCCTTTCTTTTTAATTGATTTGCCCGCAAGGTTTCTTGCTGAAATCAAATAAACATAGGCTCCTTGAGGAGCTGCTTTCCCATCGGATGTCTTCCCATCCCATGCAAGCGATTTTGGATCGTTGGTTTTAAAAATCATGCCGCCCCAGCGGTCAAAAATCATCAGTTCGGCTTCATCAACCCCATGGCTGCTTCCAATGAGAATGTCATTTTTGCCATCTCCATTTGGAGTGAAGGCTGATGGAATAAAAAGGCTTAACTCCGGCAAGACATTCACCTCTTTTAACACTGTATCTAAACACTGGTCCTCATCTTTCATAATCAGTCTCACAAGGTATGTTCCTGAGTCTGGATACTGATGAATAATATCGGGCCCCGATCCGCTTTCACCATCCCCAAAGTCCCAGTTAAACTCGATGCCATGTTCCGATTGGTCGTTGAAGAATATCTGAAAATTTCCCTCAGGAAAGTTAGCATAGGTGAAATCTGCCAACGGCTCTCTTACATTGATCCAGGTGGAACCGGTGGAGCGGTTGCCGCAGGAATCTCTTACCTCTATGGTATATGCATCAGATTTGGATGGTTTTACCCAAACTCCTTTGCTATTCTCGCCTGAATGAGGCCAATTGTAGTAATAGTTGGCAACCCCACCCGATTGGCGACTGTCCAGATAGATACTGTCTCCCGGACAAATCGTGATGTCTTGCGGAAGAAAAATAAAGAGGGAATCGAAAGGTATCTGGAAAATTTTTACTGTATCCAGATCTTGATCAATGCCGCATGCATCTTTCACCATTACAACATATTCGCTGTTTCCATTGGCCGTATCCTGCAGGGTTGGACCAGTGGAAACCGGGTTTAGCCAAAAGAATGAATACGGAGGAAGTCCCCCAAGGCCGTTGGCAAATACAGTAACAATCTGATTCGGACAGGTAATAAACTGGTCTGCTGATGCAACTGCCTGAAGAGGTGGATATGATGGCACATTTACCCGCATGGTATCCGTATCGAACATTTGCATGCAGGTGTCAAAAACCGATACAATGTAGTCTGTTGTTACTAAAGGGTTAACCGTTTTTAGGCGGCCTGTTCCTAAACCCTGATTCCATACATAGGTGTACCCCGGAAGTCCGTCTGAACCGTATGCATATAACTGAGCAGGATCGCCCTTACATCGTAATGTGGTGTCTGCTCCTGCCTGTGCCGTCATCGCCGGAGCATCCGATATGTAAATGGTTATGGTGCTTGCAACTCCTGAACAAGGACCGGAAATGGTGGTAATGGTAATGGTATCAAGCGGCTCTGCGAGGTTATCCTGATATGCCTGAATGGAAATAAATGCATTGGTTTGACCAGGGAAGAATATAATGCTATCTGCGAATGAATTGTAGTCATTGTTGTTCGGGCTGCCACCAATGGAGAATCTGATGGTATCATAAGATGCAATGTTTCCACCTCTCTGCATGGCAATTTGCGCTGTGCCACATCCCTCGTACAAAATTGAATCACTGTCGCCGATATCAATGTCTGAACTTATCGCAACTCCCTGACTACTAAAACTGTTCGCCTCAAGAAAAACAGCTGAGGTCAACAAAGGATCTGTTCCATCGGCAATCGCTAGCTTAATATGATAGGTGAGTCCGCAGGTTACTCCGGCAGTTGCAGTGAGAACCGTGGTGAATCCCATCATGCCAACGGTAGA
>JBIIMV010000166.1:0-4545 GCA_044337805.1 Bacteroidia bacterium | reverse complement strand
AGCCTCATGCACACGCAGGCCATACATGCCCTGACCACCATGCTTTGGCAGCAGGGAAGGATGGATATTAAGAATCCGATCAGAGAAAGAAGCAAGGATAACCTTCGGAACTTTTCTTAAGAAACCGGCAAGCAGGATGATGTCGATATTATTTTTCAAAAGAAAATCATTCAGGGCATGACCTTGCTGGATTTCCGAATTAGAGAAAACGAAAGTGGGAATACCCAGTTTTTTCATTTTGGGAATAACCCCGGCAGACTCCCTGTTTGTTACCAGGAGGCTGATTTTCCCCAGAGGATGGGAGCCGAAATGCAAGGCCAGGTTTTCGGCATTAGAGCCATTTCCGGAGGCAAATACAGCGATGTTGGCTGTTTTTTTCACTTCTGAGCAAGAATTAACGATGTTTTTTCAGCGCAAAAATACCTCTAAAACACTGAATTACATACATATTGCGAATACTTTCAACAAATGTGGATATTTCTTTTTTTGATTTATAATCAATTCTTTTTTTTCTTTGCCACTTAATACCAACCAAAACATCTAAACATGTCTGACATTGCAGCTAAAGTAAAAGCCATCATTGTGGATAAACTTGGCGTTGATGAAAAGGAGGTAACTCCTGAAGCGAGCTTTACCAACGATCTGGGTGCCGATTCCCTCGATACCGTTGAGTTAATCATGGAATTCGAAAAGGAGTTCAACATTGCCATACCTGACGACCAGGCTGAGAACATCAGCACTGTAGGACAGGCTGTTTCTTACATCGAAGCAAACGTGAAATAAGTCCATCTAAAGGGCTTCCAACATGGAATTAAAGCGAGTTGTTGTTACCGGAATGGGGGCATTGACCCCCATCGGTAACACTGTTTCCGATTACTGGCAGGCATTACTTGCCGGACAGAGCGGCGCGAAACCCATCACGCGTTTTGATGCTGCAAAGTTCAAGACCCGCTTTGCCTGCGAGGTAAAGGGTTTTGACCCCGGTGCTCATTTTGACCGCAAGGAAGCACGTAAGCTGGATTTGTTTGCTCAGTTTGCACTTGTTGCCACCGATGAAGCTGTAAAAGACAGCGGGATTAACTTAGAAACCATTGACAAAGACCGGGTGGGCGTCATTTGGGGTTCGGGTATTGGTGGTTTAGAAACATTTCAGAAGGAATGTTTTGATTTTGCCCGGGGTGACGGAACCCCGCGTTTTAATCCGTTTTTCATTCCGAAGATGATTGCCGACATTGCCTCGGGTCATATTTCCATCAGATATGGATTTCGCGGACCGAACTTTACCACTGTTTCAGCTTGTGCATCCAGTACAAATGCATTGATAGATGCTTTCAACTACATTCGTTTAGGAAAAGCAAACATCATTGTTTCCGGAGGTTCAGAAGCGGCAGTAAACGAAGCCGGTATTGGTGGGTTTAATGCCCTTCAGGCGTTAAGCACAAGGAATGATAGTCCTGAGACCGCCTCCCGGCCCTTTGACCTTGACCGGGACGGATTCGTATTAGGAGAAGGGGCAGGATGTTTGATTTTGGAAGAACTCAATCATGCATTGTCCAGAGGAGCCACCATATATGCTGAAATTGCAGGAGGAGGCATGAGTGCAGATGCTTATCACATGACCGCTCCCCATCCTGAAGGCATAGGAGCATACAATGTGATGCGCAACGCACTTGAAGATTCCGGAATGCAAGCATCATCAATTGATTACATCAACGTTCACGGAACCTCCACACCCATTGGCGATCCGCAGGAGATAAAAGCCATAGAAAAAGCGTTTGGAGAACAAGCCTACAAAATGAACATCAGTTCCACCAAGTCTATGACAGGTCATTTACTCGGTGCAGCCGGTGCCATTGAAGCCATTGCCACCATTATGGCCGTGAAGAACAATGTTATTCCTCCTACCATTAATCATTTCACCGACGACCCCGCATTTGATACCAGGCTCAACCTAACATTCAATCAAAAGCAGGAAAGAGCGGTTGAAGTTGCCATCAGCAACACTTTTGGTTTTGGCGGACATAATGCATCCGTGGTCATAAAAAAATTCAGAGGTTAAGGGTGCTGAGATTTTTCAGAATCGCCAGACACAGAATTTCCTCCAAAAAAACTTTTTTTTTCGTCTTAAAGCAGATACTCGGATTTTCTCCTGAAAATTTGAGTTTGTATCAGCTTGCACTCAGGCATCGTTCCTCAACAGAGGCATTGGAGAGAGGCTTAAACAAGAGCAACGAGCGGCTTGAGTTTTTAGGAGATGCTATTTTGGGAGCAGTTGTTGCGCATCATTTATTCAAGTTGTATCCATTCAAAGATGAGGGTTTTCTCACGCGCCTGCGTTCCAGAATCGTAAGCAGAGAAACACTCAACCAGATTGCCAGAAAAATCGGGCTTGATGAGCTTATCGAAAAGCGCACCCACGAAAACTCACATAAGAGCATTCATGGAGATGCACTGGAGGCGCTTATAGGAGCAATATTCATTGACAAAGGGTATGATAAGGCCCGAAAATTCGTGATAGAGAAACTCATCAAGCCTCATTTAGACCTAGAAGAAATGCTAAGCACCGAGGTGGATTACAAGAGTAGGATTCTGGAATGGGGAACGCGGAGCAGGAAAGCCATCACATTCCGAGTAACAGAAGAAAAAAGGATAAAGGGGAAAACACAATACAAGATAAGTTTGTATCTTGACGGGAATGAAATATCGAGTGCTTTAGGAGGGTCAAAGAAAAGTGCAGAACAACAGGCAGCGGAATCAGCTTACAAGATCATCCTACAGGAGTATCCATCCGAGACATGAAAAAAAGCATCAAAAAATTAAGTGCTCAGGAATCAGAAGAAGAGGGATTTTTTCTTGCGGGGATACTTAGTGAGGCACCTGATTTTTTTCTGTGTTGGACACTTAATCAGGAGTTGGGACTTGAATTAGAAAAAACCAGGACCATTGAAATAGAGATGGCGGGTTTAAAGGCGCGGGACGGACTTTTTTCAGTACTTCCGGCCGACCAGTTACTTCCTGAGAACCTATCTTTGCATCCTGTGTTTGAATACGAAGATGAAACCATGCACCGGATGTATTCCCTGTTTTGTAATCACGGAACAATGACATGGATGGTGCCGGAATTAAAAAACATGAATTACTTTCTCAAAGTAAAAGGCTTTACCAACCCCTCCGATATGAATGCACTGTTAAGAGAGATGCGTAATTTGGAGATCATTTCCATGGCAGTTAAACTAGAACCCAGAGAATTGCCCTCAAGGGTTTATTTTTTTGAATAAAACAGACATGTTACACTGGACAAAAACAAAGATTGTCGCAACGCTGGGTCCGGCATCATGCGACAGACAAGTATTAAGTGCGATGATTGATTCCGGCGTAGATATTTGCCGGATAAACTCCTCACATGGATCCTATGAGTTTCACCAGACGGTAATCGACATCATCCGTGAGCTCAATCATGCCAAGAAGACCAATATTGGCATATTGGTTGATTTACAGGGTCCAAAGCTGAGAATTGGTGTTATGGAGAATGGCCAGGCAGAAATTAAAGCCGGATCAAAAATGACCATAACTACACAGGAATGCGTTGGAACCGCAGAAAAGGTATACATCACCTATCCACAATTCCCTAAAGACGTAGCTATAGGCGATAAGATACTTATTGATGACGGGAAGTTAATGCTGGAAGTGAAAGCAACGAATCAAAACGATGAAGTTGAGGCGGTGGTTATTGCCGGAGGAACACTATCAAGTAAAAAAGGTGTGAATTTGCCCAACACCAGAATTTCATTACCATCATTAACACCCAAAGACCTGCAGGATCTGGAATTTGCTCTGCGTAATAATGTTGAATGGATAGGCTTATCATTTGTTCGTTCAGTGACGGATGTGGTTGATTTGAAGGAAAGAATAAAAGCAGCAAAAAAGACATCCAGAGTAATTGCCAAAATAGAGAAGCCTGAGGCTATCAAAGAAATTGACAACATTATTGATTTGGCCGATGCCGTGATGGTTGCGAGAGGCGATTTGGGGGTTGAGCTGCCGATGGAAGAAGTGCCCTTATTACAAAAAATGATTGTCAAAAAATGCCTTACGGCGAGTAAACCTGTGATCATTGCCACCCAGATGATGGAGAGTATGATCACCAATTATTCGCCCACAAGGGCGGAAGTGAATGATGTTGCGAACGCAGTTATGGATGGAGCAGATGCCGTTATGCTGAGTGGAGAAACCTCAGTTGGAAAATATCCGGTTCAGGTGATACAGGCCATGAACAAAATCATTCAGGCCGTGGAATCAAAGAATGAGGCCATTTATTACAAAGAGCAACCTCCCTCACTTCGGAATCAGACCTTTATTTCAGACTCCATTTGTTTTAATGCCTGCAACATGGCGAGGTATTCAGGCGCACGAGGCATTGTAAGCATGACAAATTCCGGATACACTGCATTTAAGCTCAGTAGTCACAGACCCAAGGCCAATATTTTCATTTTTACAGATAACCCCTCACTGCTCAACACACTGAATCTGGTATGGGGAGTAAGG
>JBIIMV010000003.1:0-16703 GCA_044337805.1 Bacteroidia bacterium | reverse complement strand
CCTGGCAACCTTGCTGCAATCCAGGGGATTCAGGGTAACCATTCAAAAGCTGGACCCTTATATCAATGTTGACCCCGGAACCCTAAACCCATACGAGCACGGGGAGTGTTTCGTGACAGAAGACGGGGCAGAGACAGACCTTGACCTTGGGCATTATGAGAGATTTCTTAATGTACCAACCTCACAGGCGAACAACATTACTACCGGAAGAATCTATAAGACCGTCATTGACAAAGAACGTCAGGGTGCATTTCTCGGAAAAACGGTACAGGTGATTCCTCATATCACCGACGAAATAAAAAACAGCATTAAGAAACTGGCCAAAGACGGGCATTATGACTTTGTCATAACAGAAATTGGCGGCACCGTTGGCGACATTGAGTCTCTGCCATACATAGAGGCAGTTCGGCAGATGCGCTGGGAGCTGGGGAAGAATTCGATTGTCATACATCTAACGCTGATTCCCTTTCTTTCTGCTGCCGGAGAGTTAAAAACAAAGCCTACACAACATTCGGTAAAGACATTGCTTGAGTATGGTGTGCAACCAGATATTCTGGTATGCAGAACCGAGCATTCTCTGAGCAAAGAAATCAGACGCAAAGTCGCATTGTTTTGTAACGTTGATCCGGATGCAGTGATTGAATCAATTGATGCCGAGAGCATTTATTTGGTTCCCATGCTGATGCGCGAAGAGAAGCTGGATGAAGTGGTGTTGCGGAAGGTCGGAATTCCTGCCGATCAGAAGCCGGAGCTATCCTCATGGTCAAAATTTGTAAAGAAGCTCAAGAACCCATCAAGAGAGGTTTCCATCGCGCTTATAGGAAAGTACATTGAGCTGAAAGATGCTTACAAGAGCATTACTGAAGCGCTGATACATGCCGGAGTAGCCAATGATGCCAAAGTCAATGTAAAGTGGGTTCATTCAGAAGATATTACCTCAGAAAATGTGGGTAAGCGATTAAAAGATGTCAGCGGCATTCTTGTTGCACCGGGATTCGGAGAGCGAGGCATTGAAGGAAAGGTTATTGCTATAAAACACGCCCGTGAAAATGCCATACCATTCTTTGGCATTTGCCTGGGGATGCAATGTGCTGTTGTTGAGTTTGCCAGAAACGTGCTTGGTCATGAGCAGGCACACAGTACTGAAATGAAGAGTGACACCCCCTACCCTGTTATTCATTTGCTTGAAGACCAAAAGAAGGTCACGAACAAGGGCGGCACGATGAGACTCGGGTCATATACATGCAAAATTGCCGAACAGAGTCTGGCATTCAGGATATATAAAAGCGCTGAGATAAAAGAGAGGCACCGGCATCGCTACGAGTTCAACAACGAATACCTTGATGAATTCAATAGAAACGGCATGCATGCCACAGGAATTAACCCGAAAACCGGACTCGTGGAGATTGTAGAGATTCCACAGCATCCCTTCTTCATAGGGGTTCAATTTCACCCTGAATACAAGAGCACCGTGGCACAACCGCATCCATTATTTGTTTCCTTTATTTCAGCGGCCTTGAAAGTCCGTCGGATGCCTGACTAAGCCGGTCGCAACGGCCTTATAAATCAAATGACAGCTTTGCTCGTCCGGAGATCTTAACGTCTATACGATAATCTGAATAGAGCTTAATATTTTTTCCGCTCGCTGCATCTGTTGTGGCCGTTACGGCCTTCACAAAAATCTTGCTTACGTTACCCAGTTTAGAGATCAAAGAGAAAGGTACAACCGTGCTTGTTTCATCATAGCCCGGAGTTACTGATTTTCCGGAAGCATCTGTACTTGCAGCAACAATGATGGGTTCAGCATCTGTTTCATACAATTTTGCTATGATGCTGTTGTTGGCATCGGCAAAATAGACATTCATTTTTACATCAATCGGAAATCCATTGGTAATAAAAGTTCGAAGCTCCAATTCCCTTAATTCCTGTACATCGCGAAAGGTAAATGGAATAGTATCCTGAAATACAAGTCCGTTAACGCGACCTTCCAGCGGGAGATTTATTTCCATGTCAAGCTTAAACCGGCTGGTATCCTCAACGAAATTGGTATTGCCCGGGGGATTCACCGCAGGTAGATTCTTTACTTTATAGATAAGAAAATTCGGATTGGAATTCAAAACAGCAGCAATGTTACTTGTTTGGTTAGAGAGGGTATAGGACGTGAGTTTTGTTTGCCCGATTTCCGAAAACAAAGGATAGCGTACGTTAAATGGCTCCATGGTGTCGGGGAGATCAATAATCACATTACTTAATGTTTTACTGTTAAAACCCGAAAGAACCTCAAATTGCCCTTTGAAAGGGATGCCAAAGGAATTTCTGATGTTAAAGGTGAGGGAGGGATTTGCAAGCTCAAAATTACTTTGACCTGCGACATTGTTGAAGAGTGTTATGGCAACAGAATCAATATATGGAGCAAGTTGCTGTTGAGACAGGTCGAAAGTGCCGAACAGGCTTTTGAATTTAAGCTGTGTGTAGGTTAGGTCACCGCTTAGAGAAGGCGTACCTGAAATCTGTGAGGTGGGGCTATCTTTCAAAAGCCACATCTGAACCTGATAATCGATTCCGCTGGTACCCGGAGCAAGGGTACTGACGAGGTTCACTATTGAGTTACTCAGGTCGACAGAGACAACCGATGTTACCGGCGAACCCTGAGAAGCAGGAATAACACCTGTTACAGACTGCAATAGACCATTTCTTGTGATAGAAGGGAAATTAATACGGACGCGAATTCGGGTATTTACAGTGCTGTTGAATCGCAACGCAAGGACTCCCGACTGGAGATTCATACTTTGAATATTGTGAGGGGCAACGCTGAAGTTTATCGTGGAGGTAAAAGAAGGAAGCGGCACAGAATCAATCAGATTGAGAGCATTAAAGCCGCTTATGACCGACTGAGGAACCGAAATGGAAGGCAGATTAACCGGACTTGCAGGATCGGGAATCTGAATAAAATCCTTGGCCATCAGCGAGAAAAGATTATCTCTGTATACCAGGGTAATGAAGTTATCGCTTCCTACCTGGAAATTACCATTTCGGTCGGATAGGCTCAGGATATCATTAAGAGAGAGATAACTATCAACAAGGGGAACTGCAACATCCGGATTCCAGAAACCGCCTGATAATTTTTTAAGGTCAAAATAATCTTTCGTGCAGGATACCAGAATACCCGCGACGAAGGATACGACAAGAATAATCCTGAAAAATTTCATGCAATAAAGATAATAAAGTTCGCTTACAACTCAGGTTCCGGCGCCAATTCTGATTCAAATTTCAGCTGATCAAGTGCGTAGGCACGAATGGTTTTCTTTTTCCCGCTTACGATAAAGGGGAATTTTCCCTTTTCAATAAATAAAAGCGAAGAAGGACTTTCGCCATCAAGAATGGTTGACCTGTTTAATTTTCCACTCGGGTCATAAACATGAAGCCCTTTTTCAGCCTTCACATTCACAGCGAGTGCAAAGCTGCTATCGCCCATGGTATAAAAGGCCGGCGCAAAGGCAATATCAGCAGTATAGCGTTTGTTAAACATCAGCACCCCGTTCTTTTTGTATACCCTGAGGCGGTTGCCTGTTGCGATAGCGATTTCAGGGGCGGCATCAGGCTGCAGCTGGCCAATACTGAACACAAGGCCTTTACCCGCCTTCTCTTCAAGGAAATCAAACCTTTCCGATAGATAACACCCTCAGCACTGAGCGACCAGATGCCGCATTTAGCAACATCTTTTCTTTTCTCCAGAAACCATTTGTTTCCATCTATGGCAGGCAGTGGTTGTTTCACCTTCACAATCCAGTTACCCTTTTTATCCATTAGCCTGACATTACCCGATTTATCCACTGCACAGATGGCATATCTTCCATTGAGCAACCATGACTGCAGTGGGCTGATGACGGTATCCCGCAAACTCTCGGTAACAAACTCCTTGTCCTGTCGGCCTGAGAGATTAAAAGCCCGTAGTTTCAAATCATCAAAAGGAAGTACATAAACTGCATCCCCTTTTCCCGAGACAGAAGACATCACCCCTGTGGCGGTTGCCTTTTGTTCAAATACCACCGGAAAACCCTCCATGATTTCTCCATCGGAGGAAATACGGTAGAGCGAATTTGCCGTTTGTGCGATAATGCTCCATTTATTGTCAACAAAAGGACCAATTTGCGTCAGCCCTCCGGGCAAAATTGCGCCATCGAGTTTAAGTTTCCATAGGCCCTTTCCACGAGCGTCGATGCGGTATAGAGCCAGTGATTTGTCCTGAGCGAGAATCTCCTGCACTGAATCTGCGGGATTAAATATTGTGAGCGGAGCCCCGATGATATCATCATCCATGGAAAACTCCCAGAGCGTATTGAATTCAGGACTGTAGACGGGATTATATTTTAGACAAAGTGTATTATAGAACAATTTACCATTAGAAGCGAACTGCATCCCCATGGAGTGAAACTGTCTGATGACGGGAGTGTGAACCGCAGCATCGGCGGCATATTTACCACTAAGAATATCAGGCAGCAGCCCGGTGATACGTGCCGGAGAGGTATAGACAAAGAAATTGGATTTCTCGGATAAAGAGGATGCAAAGTTCCTGTAATGTCTGATTTTATTGAGGGTACGGTCGCTCAGATAGAAATTAATCATACTCTGCAGAGCCTCCGGACGCGAGGCAAACACCATATAGTCACCCAGCTCAGAAATCCAGTAAACCTTTTGCTTACTGAAGATTTGCCCCCAGGCATCGTGCAACAGTCCCTGCCACTCAAGACGATGCAAGAAATACCCCCGGTATTTCAAATCGAGAGAATCTTGCCTCAGGCCGGTGTTCATGCTGATTGTTTCCCTTATTCCATCGAGCTGAGAGAAGAATTTTTCTTTGTCCTTACACCTGAAAATTCCAAGCTGATCAGGAGCTGATTCTTCAGCAAGTGGTTCAGTGATGAGCATAGCTGCTTCGTTGCCGGTCCATGAGTTAAAGAAGCCTCTTGCACTCATACCCGGAACAGGATTCTCGTATTTTTCCTTCACCTCATGGTCAAGCTTAGAACGCTTTTCAAGAAATGCAGCAGGGTCAGAGAGCCCCATAAAAGTAAAGAATGCAGTGTTCGCCGGGAGCACCTCAGTCATGCCGGCCTTTTGAGGCGCCTGTCCTTTCATGATACTCAGGAAATCGTTCAAAGAATCACTGCTCAGGGTAAAACCATTCATCAGCAGGTAATCACTTCCGGTTTCCACATCAAGACTGATCCAGCGGGCGAAGGTGCCAATACTTTTCACGAACGGCAGCGATTGAGGGTCGAGAAATACGGGTAATACCCTGGCGAGGTTAGAGAAATTAACAAAGACATTAGCCTCAGCCTGAGCGCCCGCTGTGCTGGCAATTGTCTTAAAACTGGGATCAGCCATCAGGCTACGGCCACTTTGCAGCGCCTTAAGCGATGATTCCAACAGAGATGTTTTCCATGCCAGGGCCAGAACTCCTTTCGTCTGATAAAAAGAGAAGCCTGATCCGTTGGGGCTACGAAAGGTTGAGAAAGAAACACCCTGCACAAGTTTTTCTTCGTGCGAAAAAGTATGGCCAATAGCATCCTTGATAAAGCGCAGCACACGATTGCGGTCTGCGGCAAGAGGCATGTTAAAAGCGACCAAAAATTCCAGGCCACTAATACTATCGGGATGAACAGAAAAGTAGACAGGCTGTGCATCAGAGATCCCCAGCTCTTCACGACCTGCCACGAAGAGACTATCAAAAAATGCCACCTTATTTTCAATCTTCTTGAAGGTATTCACACTGAGCAGCGATTTCCACATCACACTTTTAGATGAGAAAGCGCGCCAGGTACCGGAGAAATCCGTGGCGCCCGAAATAAGCACTGCATCAGCGGGAATAGCTGATATTACAGGCGTAACAGGAGTCTTTACTTTCTTGAAGTAGAAATATCCATAAATGGCACCGCCTATGATTGGCAGAATCAGGAAGGTGACGAAAATTTTTTTCAGCATAATTTCCCTGACATTGAGTGATTGATTGGGTCGAACAAAGCCGGCTGATCGGGCAATTGCCGGAATGTTTTCCTGTGTAGAGGGCTTAATCCAAACTCAGCGATGGCCCTACGGTGAGCAGCTGTGGGATATCCTTTGTTCTGTTTCCATCCATATCGCGGATATTGGTCAGCTGCAGCGGTCATAAATTCATCGCGATGCGTTTTGGCGAGAATAGAGGCGGCTGCGATACTTCTGAAAATGGCATCGCCTTTCACGATGCATGCGTGAGGAATGTTGGGATATGGCCTGAAGCGATTGCCATCAATCAGCAGGAAAGCAGGCTGAGACTTGAGCGCGGCCACTGCCCTGTGCATCGCTTCAAAAGAAGCTTTCAGAATATTGAGTTCGTCAATCTCAGCGGGCGTGCAGGAAGCAACCGCCCAGTCTTCGGCATTTTGTTCAATATAATACCTCAACTCATCACGGTGGGTCTCTGCAACCTGTTTACTGTCGTTTAGCAGTTTATGGCGAAAACCTTCAGGCAGCACCACCGCGGCGGCGAACACAGGACCGGCAAGACAGCCTCTGCCGGCCTCATCGCAGCCGGCCTCACGAATGTCAGCATCAATATGGAAACGCGCCTTCAGCATAAGCCCATTGTTTTTTCCATGCATTGCCACAAACGCAAGGAAGTATCATCCCAGGAAAACTTTTTATGTTGTTGCAGTCCTTTTTCCACAAGCTGATTGCGGAGCTCCGGCTCAGAAGAAATTCTCTTCATGGCAGATGCAATTTCATCAGGACGAGATGGATTACAGAGCAAGGCAGCATCACCGCAGACCTCCGGAATACTGGAAACAGAAGAAGCGATCACCGGAGTACCTGAAGCCATAGCCTCGATTACAGGGATGCCGAAGCCTTCGTATTTAGGCACATAGGTAAGAGCGAGTGCAGACGCATTGAGCGCGTGAAGATCAGACTCTCCCACCCTGCCTGTTAAGACGATATCACTATTGTAAGGATGAGCTTTCAGCGCAGCTTCCATCTCTGCCGTCCATAGATATCGTGAACCCACCAACAAGAGTTTTACTTCAGAGCGAGACTGATTTCTAAACAGCTCGAAGGCCTTCATGAGCACCAGCAGGTTCTTACGCGGTTGAAGAGATCCAACGTAAAGAAAAAACGGCTTACCCTGAGAAAACTTATTTCTCACCTCCCGGGCAACCGAATCAGAAACAGGCATAAAGCCCTCACTTACCCCATTATAAACAACCCCAATACGATCAGAAGGAATGTGGTAGGTGCGGGATATATCAGATTTCGAGAATTCAGAAACCGTGGCAATAAAATCTGCTTTCGCAGCAAACTTCGGGAAATAGCGGTTGTAGTAGCGTGCAACCAGCGGACCAAGGTCTTTAGGGAAATGATGAAAATTAATATCGTGGATAACGGGCAGACTTTTCACTTTTGCTCTAAGAGACAGGAAACCATCAGGAGAGAGGAAAAGGTCAGGCTTCAACGATTTCAGAACCGGAGGCAGAGATTGTTCAAACCACCAGATAAAGAGCAGTGGGTGCCTGGCCTGAGGCCCAATGATAAGCGGCGTAACATTATCTGAGAAGATAAAGTCTGCGCTGAACGGCCTGTCGAACAAGAAGAAAAAATTGTGTTCAGGGTGAGAGGCGGTAATGCGGCGCAGTGTCTCAAAAGAGAACCTGCCTATACCTTCGAGCTTGTCTGCGAGCAGCAATCTCGTATTCACCGCAATTCTGGCCATTCAGGAGATTTTGGCCAAATTACTAGGCCCAGACAAGCCAATTAAGATAAAAACTAAAATTACTTAACATTGAAATGTTGATTATCTCCAAATATCCAATTCAGGAACAGGGGCTTTAACGCTGAATTTATCATCTTTGCCCCGCCATGCAGAAAAAGTTCATAACCAATCTTGCGCTGCTGCTGCTGCTGAACCTCCTCATAAAGCCCTTCTGGATACTGGGGATTGACAGAGCAGTTCAGAATGCGGTGCTGCCCGGTGATTACGGACTTTACTATGCTTTGTTCAACTTCAGTTTCCTGCTCAACATCCTGCTTGACTTTGGCATTACCAATTTCAACAACAAGAACATTGCTCAGAACAACCATCTCCTGAGCAAGCATCTCTCCAGCATTGTATTCCTTCGTATCATACTGGGCGGCCTTTATATGTTCGGGAGCCTCGCCTTTGCCGCGCTGATAGGCTACAGGGGTTACAATCTCCTGCTTGTTGCGGTTATGGGAGCCAACCAGTTTCTTGCCTCCTTCATACTGTACCTCAGATCGAATCTGGCAGGGCTGCATTTGTTCAAGACCGACAGTGTGATTTCAGTCCTCGACAGACTGATTATGATATTATTTTGCGCGCTCCTGCTCTGGGGTGGCGTATCATCACCGAGTAATCCCTTCAAAATAGAATGGTATATCTATTGCCAGACTGCAGCCTACGTCTTAACGGTCATCATCACCCTGCTATTGGTATTCAATAAAGCCAAAATAAGGAAAATCACCTGGCGCCCTGCCTTTTTTCTGGTGATACTTAAGAAGAGTTATCCCTATGCCATTCTGGTATTACTGATGACCTTCTACAACAGAATAGATGCAGTGATGCTTGAACGCATACTGGCAGACGGAGAGATACAAAGCTCCATCTATGCTTCAGCCTATCGTCTGTTGGATGCGGCGAATATGATTGCCTACCTTTTTGCCGGGCTGCTGCTGCCGATTTTTGCACGCATGATAAAGCTTAGACACAGGCTTGAAGATCTTGTAAAACTATCCTTTTCGCTGCTTATCGTTTTATCTTTTACGGCAGCAACGGGAACATGGTTTTTCAGCAAAGACCTTACCGAGATGCTGTATACCCATCATACCGAGGCGTCGGCGCAGGTATTGCAATTGTTGATGTGCTGCTTTGTTTTTGTGTCAACTACCTATGTTTTCGGCACCCTGCTCACAGCCAACGGTAACCTGAGAGAGCTGAACATCATGGCCTTTAGCGGCATGCTGCTGAACATAGGCCTGAACTTTGTGCTTATTCCACACTACAAAGCCGCGGGCAGTGCGGCCAGCAGCCTCATTACCCAGGGCCTTACTGCCATTGCACAGGTCATTCTGGCGGCCAGGGTTTTCAAGTTTAAAACCGATTATATTTTCCTTTTCAGAATTGCTTTGTTTTGCCTGTTTACCGCAGCGGCAGGATATTTTATCAGTGTCAAGCTTCCTTCGCAGGGAGCGCTGAGTGCATTATTGATTCTTGGGGCAGGCGCTCCCATTGTTGCCCTTGCCACCGGGGTCATCAGCATTCCGGGCTTGCTAAAGGCAATACGGGAAGACGTCTGACCGAAAAATCCTGCCCATTTTTTGGTATTTTTGGCCACCCCTGAAAAATATGCAGGAAAATACCAACCCCACACAAGCCTTCAATTCAGTCAACATTCTCGAATTGATTTACCGCTGGCGCAGACCCTTGTCTTACATAGGCATTGCTGCGGCCGTTATTTCAGCCGTGATCTCCTTTGTCATTACCCCAAAGTACAAGGCAACCGTGATCATGTTTCCCACCCAGACCAATTCCATCTCCAAGGCACTGCTGAACGAGAATACGGCAGGGAAAGAAGACATTTTGAAATTCGGTGAAGAAGAAGAAGCAGAGCAGATGCTTCAGATTTTGAATTCTGACGAAATCAGAAACCGGATCTGTACCAAGTATCGCCTTGCCGAGCATTACAAGATTGATACCACCAATAAGTTCAAGAATACCCTGCTGGCAAAGGAGTACGAGAGCAATATCAATTTTGAGAGAACCGAGTTCATGTCTGTAAAAATTACAGTTATGGATGCCGACCCTGCCACCGCAGCGAGCATCTGCAACGACATTGCCGCCCTGGTCGACAGTGTAAAAAACCGAATGCAAAGAGAGCGTGCACTTCAAGGTCTGAGAATTGTCGAGCGTAGCTTCAACGATCAGAAATCCTTCATCCGATCACTTGAAGACTCACTCACGAAACTCAGGGCTTTGGGCATCAACGACTATGAAACCCAGGCTCAGGCATTCAACGAGCAGTATGCCATGGCTATCTCAAAAGGCAACCAGAAAGGCGCATCGCTGCTTGAGGAAAAGCTTCGTATTTTATCACAGTACGGTGGCGCCTATGTTTCGCTGAGAGAGAAGCTGGAACATGAAATCAAGCAGCTTAGCCTTGTAAAAGCAAAATACGAAGAAGCAAGGGTAGATGCCGAACAGATTATTTCAGCCAAATTCATTGTGAATAATGCTTTCAAGGCAGAAAAAAAATCCTATCCCATACGCTGGCTGGTTGTGACAGTCGGAACCATCTCTACCCTGTTATTCTCACTATTACTACTCATGTTTTATGAGAACCTTATGAAGATAAGGAAGACACAAAAATCATAATATGGATAAGCCTTTTGACAACAGATTTATTTTAGAGGGAATAGGCAAGTGGAAAAAGCATCTGTTGATTGTTGCCATCGTCAGTGCTGCCGCATCAGCCTTTTTCTCAGGACCCATGTTTATTAAGCCGAGATTTAAATCACAGGCCATTCTTTATCCGGTTAACCTTGTACCATATGGTAATGAGTCGCCGGCGGAGCAATTGCTGCAGTTGCTGCAATCAACCGAAGTAAGAAATGTGGTGATGGTAAAGCTTCGCTTGAACGAACATTATGGCATACCTTCCAATCCGGCACAGCCCAGCAATTTGTTAATAAGAGAATACGGCGAGCGGGTCAGCATCAGCAAAACCGAATACGAGTCTGTTGAAATCACGGTAATGGACACAGATCCGGTGATGGCCTGCCGCATTGCAGAAGAGATCATTGCCGGCATGAATCAGTTTGCCAGGAAAATTCAGCGGGAAAAATCTTCCGAACTGCATGTAATGTTTGCCAAACAGCTTGCGAAAAAAAACCAGGAAAATGATTCTACCCAAGAGAGGCTAAAAGACCTGAGAGTAAACTTCGGCATTCTGGATTTTGAACAGGAGGCGAAGTATGTAGGACGAGAACATACGAAGGCATTGGGAAAGGGAATGCCACCTGCCTTGCAGGAGAAGCACCGTAACTTTGCTGAAAAGGGAGGAGAATTTCAGAGAGCAGCAGAAAGCTGGAAAGCCGGACAGTTATACTACAACAAGATAAAAACCATGTATGATGATGTTACGGCAGATCTTTTCAAAGAGCTCACCTATGCCAATGTTGTCAGCAAGCCCTATGTGGCAAGTGATAAATCCTATCCGATACGCTGGCTCATTGTGAGTGGCTCGGTATGTGCCTCCTTGGCGATGGCCATTTTTCTCCTGTTTCTGTTCAAAAGAGAAAGACTTGCATGAGCGGAGTCGCCTCTCCCGACATAAGGAAGCTGGGCTTATTTTACGCCATCATTGCCCTTTTCATAGGGCTTAACGCCTATTTCGCGCTCAAAGATGTGCTATGGTTAACAGCGATTCCCGTTGCACTTTTTCTTCTATTTTTCCTTTTCTTCTCACTGGATAAGGTATTGTGGTTTATAGTGATGGCAACTCCGCTGGCCATAAATACCCGCATCCCTGATTTCGGACTGGCCATCAGTTTACCTACAGAGCCACTGATGATCAGCATCCTTTTGATTTTTCTGCTGAAAATATTTCATCAGGGAGCTATAGACCGTGATTTCATCAAACATCCCATCACCATTGCCATTCTCATCAATCTGGGATGGATTGCCGTAACCTGTTTCACCTCATCGCTGCCCATGGTTTCGTTGAAGTATTTCATTTCAAGACTGTGGTTTGTGGTATCATTTTACTATTTCGGTTACTATTTGTTTCTGAAGCCAGAAAATGTGCGGCGTTTCATCTGGGCCTATTGCGTTCCATTTCTCATTGTTATTGCCTACACCATCAAGATGCACAGTGATTTCGGATTTACCGTAGACACTGCCAACTGGGTGATGTCTCCCTTTTATAACGATCATACCGCATATGGTGCCATGCTTGCATTTTTCATTCCGGCCTTAACGGCGCTTGGATTCGACAGCAGGCAAACGCTTTTCATGAGAGCCATGGGCCTTGGGCTGCTGGGGGTATTTCTGCTGGCCATTATTTTGTCATATTCCCGCGCTGCGTGGATTAGTTTAGGAGCCGCATTCATTATTTTTCTTCTTATCCGATTTAAGGTCAGTTTTCGTTTCATAGCCTTTTCAGCACTGGCAGCTCTTTTCTTTTTTCTTGCATTTCAGGACCAGATTTTCCAGAAGCTGGAGAAGAACCGACAAGACAGTTCCAGCGATATTGGAGAGCACGTAAAATCAATTTCCAATATAAGTTCCGATGCAAGCAACCTTGAGCGCATCAATCGCTGGCAATCTGCAATCAGGATGTTTAAAGCAAGGCCCTTTTTCGGTTGGGGGCCGGGAACCTATAGCTTTAAATATGCCCCTTTCCAGTTTTCTTATGAAAAGACCATCATCAGCACCAATTCAGGAAACAGGGGCAATGCACACAGCGAGTATATAGGACCACTGGCAGAATCCGGTGCCCTGGGCTCCATCACCTTTTTACTCATTGTTTTTATGATTTTTTATCGGGGAATCAAGCTGTACAACTACATGCCCGAGGGTCGCGACAAAGCGCTTCTGCTCGCTGTGCTTCTTGGCATGGTCACCTATTTTACCCACGGTATCCTGAACAATTTCCTCGACACCGATAAGGCCTCGGTTCCCTTCTGGGCATTCCTTGCCATCATCACTGCACTTGATATACGCTACCGTGCAAAAAAAATCAGTTGAATCTGCAGCTTAGCAGTGCAATGTCATCAACATAAGGAACATCTTGTCTGAAATTATCGAGACTGTTCATGATGGCATCGTTCAATTTTTTCATATCAGACCCCACGCTTTTATCCAGCACCTGAAGCAAACGGTGTATACCGAAATCTTCACCATTTTCATTATTCTGTTCAACGAGTCCATCGGTATAACAAACCAGGGCAGAATCAGGGCTTATATGAATCACTCCTTCTCTAACGACAGGTATTTCGCGCAGCATACCAATACCGATACATCCTGTAGTGAGAGGAAAGTGTAAGCCTTGATGAAAAAGAATGGGCGGATTATGACCGGCATTCACATAATGAAGAACCCGTGTAACGAGGTTATATTTTGCAATAAACAACGTAATAAACTTCTCACCTTTGGCATTTTCGTCGACAAGGGTATTGAGCTCCGTAACAATATCCCTGAGGGAAGAATTGTGCTTAAATAGCGCCCTCAGGTTTGCCTGAAAATTCGCCATCAGAAGGGCTGCGGACACACCTTTTCCGGAGACATCTGCCATACAAAGAGCCACTTCATTTTCATTCAGCTTAATGAAATCATAATAATCACCACCCACCTGAAGGTGAGGCTGGTAAAAGGCATTGATGGTAAGTTTACCCTGTTCAGGAAGGAAAGAAGGGAAGAGCATGGCCTGCACATCCCGGGCAAGTTCCATTTCTTTGCGGGCAGCCACCTGCATCAGGTTTTCCTTTGCCAGTCTTTTATTTTCAATAGCAACAGTGATGATATTGGTGAGAGTCTGAAGAAAAGGAAGATGTTTAATGGTCGGACTGATTTCCATTCTATCTTCATCAAGATCGCCCACCAAAAGGTAAGCAAGAGGATGATGTTTATGAAATACAGGAACCAGAATATCGAAAGAGCGAATAGACTTACCATGCGCGTTAACCAAATTCACCTCTGTTATCTCGCGGTATGCGAGGAGGTCGGTTTCAATACTCACATCCGAAAAGTCTGAGTCTAAGCCGTGTACCAACTGGCACGACCATCCGGCACTGCCCGAGGTAAAAAGTGCAAAGCGCCCGATGTTAAGATCATTAAGCAGGATATTCCTGTAAATGTTAAAAAGCTTTTCTGTAGACTGATTGCTATTGATAGCCTTGGTAACCTCCAGCAGCGAATTCAATTTTACATTGGCAATGCGCTTTTTGGCATTATCCGCCCCTGATGATTTACCGGGAGTATGACTACCATTAGACTTAGCACTCATATTGGTAATAACGAATTATATTTTTTTTTGTTTGAAGATTCTTATTGCCCCGACTTCAGGTCTCTAATTTCTTTGATGAGATTGGGAATTTCTTTCCACCAAGCAATTTCTTTCATTCTCTGCCTCACCTCGGCAGCAGGCGTACCAAAGTATGTTTTACCACCCGGCAGAGATTTGGTAACACCCGATTGCCCAAGCACAATCGCAGCTTTGCCGATAACAAGATCCTTGTTAACACCTACCTGTCCCCAGAGTATCACCTCATCTTCTATTACTGTAACTCCGGCGATTCCACACTGGGCTGCAATAAGGACATTTCGACCGATTACCGTATCATGACCGATGTGTACCTGATTGTCGAGTTTTGTGCCCTGACCGATAATGGTATCACCCGAAACTCCTTTGTCGATGGTACAGGATGCCCCGATTTCAACATCATCATGAATGATGACCCTTCCGCAGGAGTGCATTTTTTCGTAAAAGGCGGGGCGACGTTTGTAGTAAAAAGCGTCGGAACCGACAACCGCGCCTGACTGAATGATCACACGGTCTCCGATTCGAACACCGGACTGGATAGAGGCATTTGCATGAATGATACAATCACGACCAATCACAACATCAGAAGCAACAAAGGCACCGGGCTGAATGATGGAGCCTTGCCCGATTCGGGAATTTGGATCAATCAGATTTTGGGCAGGGATGAAAGGAGCGTATTTGCGGGTGAGAGCGTTATAAATGGCGAAAGGATCATCGCAAACAAATATTGTTTTTCCGGCGGGCACCTCAACATCACTTTTGTTAATCAGAATAAAGCTTGCCGCGGAGTTTAGGGCCTTAGCGTAATACTTAGGATGGTCAACAAAAGTAAGGTCTCCCTCTTCCACCATATGTATTTCATTAATACCAAGAATTACCCCGTTGGGATTACCCACAAGCTGTGCTCCCGTTTCCGCAGAAAGACTGGCAGCGCTGAATGGTTTTGTAAACTTCATTAGGATTCAAAGATGTGAAAAGCAAAGCTATCCACAAAGGAAAAATGCGTGATAAAATTCAATGCAGAATGTTATCAGCGAAGGATGAAGTTGTAGGTAATGGTACCTTTTTGCTCTTCAGGGGAATCAGTAGATGCGCTGAAGCGGGCCGATAATGCAGCCTTTCTGGCTATCTCCAGAAGAGCGGGATTGGTGGTGGTGCTTCCTTTAATGCCGGGCTTTGCCGCAATAACACGACCTTCAGGGTCTACAGTAATTTCCACCACTACCCTGCCCTCTTCCTGAAGATTTGATTTGGGAACCGGGAGGGACTGAGGTTTTCTTCCGGCAAGCGAATAAGAAATGCCTTTGCCTTTATCACCATTTCCATCGCCGTGGGTATCGCCGGTTCCGCCACCGGGACCGTGGTATCTTGCATCACGGGATCCATTGGGATCACCCTGATCTCCGGGTTTACCTGTTTCGCCCTCGTTGCCGCCTTTGTTTTGTCCTTTTTTACCGCCATACATAGCGCGGGAGTTCACCTGTCTGGGTTTTTCAGCTGTTTCTTCTTTGGCAGGTTCGGTTGTCTTCGTCGCATTTTTTGTTGAAGATTCTTTCGGAGATTCCATTTCCGGGGCATCTTCCTCGTTCTGCGTGATCAACTTTTCTGCGGCGGCAGGGGGCATTTTTGGCTGAGGTTCCGTGGCTACAACATCCTGCACCGCCTCTTCCGAGGGGCCACTGAAATCAGGCTGTACCTCACCCATGCCATCATCAGAAAAACCTAAGTTAACTTCAAGTCCGGGTGAACCGGTATCAGGATAGGGCGGAATGGGCGTTCTGATAACCCACAACAACAGGAATGCTAACAATAAGCCATGGAAAAGAAGTGTGCCGGTAAGTGCAAGAGATCTGCTCTTCATGGAAAACAATTTAACAAGATAACCACCTGATAGATTATTTATTGGGCGATTTAGTAGCAAGAACCATACGAACCTTTAAACGATTTCCTATGCTCAGAATGTCAACGAGATCCTGAATAGACAGAGAATTATCAACCCTCAGCACAACGGTAGGTTCCGTAACACCGGAAACCATGACACGGAGTTGAGGTTCAAGATCAGAGGTGGCGATTGGTTTTGAGTTGAGATAGATTTGTTTGTCAGCTGTGATATCGATGGTAAACTGCTGCTTACTGAGGGTTTGGGAGGAAGATGCTTTTGGCAGCATCAGCTTAATCACGCTGGGATTTACCAGGGTTGACACAATCAGGAAGAAGAGCATGAGGAAGAACATGATATCGCTCATGGAGCTTGCTCCCACCTCTGCTGAGAATCTTCTATGGTTCCTCTTGATGTTCATGCCTTAGGATCCTGAAGCAGGTCTATAAAAGATACAGCGTAACCCTCCATTTTATGAATGTTACGGTCTATCATCATGTTCAGGTAATGATAGCTGACGAAGGAAAACACCCCGACAATCAATCCTGCGGCCGAAGTAATCATCTTTTCATAAAGACCACCTGAGATAAGACCGATGCTGATATTATCGGCTAGCGAGATATTGTAGAAAATTTTAATAACGCCGGAAATGGTTCCGATGAAGCCGAACATGGGGGCTATGCCGGCAATGATACCCAGCACAGCGGTGCTTCTTTCCATCCTTGCTAGTTCAAGTT
>JBIIMV010000164.1:0-4578 GCA_044337805.1 Bacteroidia bacterium | reverse complement strand
TCGCAAACTGAGCATGAAGCATGGAGACTGACAAGAAGATAAAAACGAAAAAAAGGTATTTTTTCATGAGCGTAACATTTTTTGCATGATGGTAACATCCAGATAACGGCCAAATTTGTATCCGGCTTCTTTCAGAATTCCACATACCTCAAAGCCGTTCTTTCTGTGTAAATGAATGCTTGATTCATTCCCCTCGGTAATTCTGGAAATAATACTATGAAGATTGGTTTCCGCAGAAGCAGCAACAATAAAATCAATCAATTGACTTCCAATGCCAAGTCCTCGGTATTCAGCGTGTATGTACAAGGATATTTCCGCTGTTAAGTTATACCCTGCTTTATCACTCCATTTATTCAAGGCTCCGTAGCCGGCAACTTTACCCGCCTTCTCTACCACATAAACCGGAAAATTTTCATCCCTGTTCTGAAACCATTGTAATCTGTCAAGATGTGTTTTTTCGAGGGTGTCGAATGTTGCAGTGGTATTACGCACCGCTTCGTTGTATATCTCGGTAATTGCAGGAAGGTCTTCTTCTCTGGCTCTTCTGATTTGTATCATTTATTGATATTTTATAACGTCCATTGGAAACTCTGTCCATAAATCTTTCATCGACGCTCTATTTTCGGATGGATAGGGTAATCGTATGGCACAGCATCCACTTTTCTGATCCAGATAAAAGTGCTCCCCGCTTGGCCCGTAGAAAATCGCACCGCGACATCTGCCCTTATGGATTACTTTATACGGTGTTGGCCAAACAGGAAACACCTGCTGATAAAGTAATTGCTCATAATCTGCGCCAAATGCCTTTTCCCATACTTTAGCAGGGATTTTTATTCCCGGATAACGTCCTTTTATCTTTTTGAAACCCGAAATTAGTTCTCCCGATAATCCGGCTGAACTGAGCTGATCAATAAACTCATCATCTAAAACCACGAAGGTGGTATCGTATATCAATTCAGCACCCAATTCTGATTGTCCCGTTTCGGACTGTGGACTGAAAAGCTTTTTGCAGAATGCTGAAGACACAATCTGATTGTCTTTGTATTTTCCTGCGGAAACAAACATCTCCGCCAGGTGAATCCATTGCCCTGCAACAACTTCAATTCCGATAACATTTCCGGATGCATCCTTTTTAAATTGATATTCTTTGATTTCAAGTGGGACTAGTATCTTTTGGATAAAATATTGTTCCGGGTCCATTCCGGATACCTGCTTCAGGATGGCACTTAGCAACCAAAGCTCCTTAGGGTTTGGTTGATAGGCCAGACCGGGCATACTCACAATAATAGCTGCTTCAGCAAATCGATACGCATCCCGGGGCTGCTTCTCATCCGGATCTTCTGAATCGTAAAGCAGGCCGGAGCTGCCATCAAGAAGGTGCGACAACTTCACTTGTTTTTTTAAGGACTGATTCCACGAAGACAAAAAGGAGGCAACAGTCTCTTCAAGACTATTCAATAATTTATCTTCAATAAGTCTGCCGTATGCCGCTGCAAGCAGCAGGCGATATCCTGCGCCTGCTTCAACAGGGTCAGGAGCCAACTTAAAATAAGACTCTTGAATGATTTTACCCTTACATGAAATCGCCATGGCCCTGGTGTGGGTTTCGTAGGCCTTTAACATGAGGGAATCAGATCCTGCACCTGTAGCAGCAAATGAGAAAAAAAACAATGCGTAAAGTGCAAGTAAAAAAGAGCTTCTTAATGTTTTCATTTGAGAATTTGAACCTTTCTTGTGTCCACAAATTCCCGCGTTGAAATTTGAAGAATGTATATTCCGACACATAACTCTGATGATGGCTGTAAATCATTGATTCCGGTATTCAAAATTCCGGAAAAAATCATTTTCCCACTCATATCAACGAGTGAAAATTTACACGATGGTATTCGGTTTGGAATTTCAATCCGCCATCCGCCTTGTCCGCTTTGCGAACACACTATTTCCTGATTCAAATCACTTTGGAAAGAATCCCCTACTAAAAGATTGCAATTATTCCCAGGTACAGGAAGCCAGGAGGTATCAGACAGACTATAACAGATACGCTGGTAACCGCAGTCGAATATCACATCCATTGGCTCCAGAAAACCAAAGTTGCTGCCTACTCCCTCAATGAGTTCTATCCCTTCCTGGGTATGTATTACTCTGCGGAATTGCCCGTGAATGAGTATAGAGTCTACTGATACAACGGTATCCACAGACCCTAAATAATTTATATGGGAATTTGGAACAGTGTCGCCAACATTTAAGTCAAAATCGTACAGCAATTCTTCCATTTGCATGGTATTGTTCCAAATCAACAATTTCTTGCCGTCCTGTCTGAGGAAAGCATCAGCAACCGTATCGTTGACGTATGAGTATGTCCCGGTACAATTTTGAGGGCCGGGCGGAGGACTAAAATACTGAAAACTGCCATGGCCCATTTTGTAAATACCCTTATAGATATTACCTGCAATCAGTGTATCTGCACCTAAAAAATACTCTTTGTTTTCGGTGTTGATACATGGATAAGGAACCGCACAAATTGCACGAACCGTCCATCTTGGCTGGTGTGCGAAATAATCGACAATCTGACTCTTTCCAATAAAAGGAAGAAAGGATAAAAGAAAAAAAAATTTATTCATTCAATCAATGAATAAAGTTAATAAAAAAAAGAGGGGCCAATGCCCCCCTTCAAACTTTACTCTCCGACTTTTAACACCTTGAACTCCGAGCGTCGGTTTTCCTGATGCTCCTGAGTGGTGCATTCTACCCCGTCTGCACATTTGTTGACGAGTTTTGATTCCCCGTATCCTTTTGCTTTAACACGGCTCCTTTTAATGCCTTTATCTGTTAAATACTTCTGGGTGGCTTTTGCCCGTCTTTCACTCAACTTCTGGTTGTAGCTCTTTTCTCCACGGGAGTCGGTGTGCGCACTTACCTCAATGGTGACTTTGGGATTATCCTGCAAAAGCTTAAATAACTTATTAAGAGGCTCAATAGCATCGGGTCTTATTTCAGATTTATCGAAATCAAAGAAAATAGGTCTTTTAGAAGGATCATCTCCCTGATCGATAACTACTGGCTTGTCAACAACCAACTCCTCCATTTCAAAGTCTCTGGTGATTTTTCCACTTTTTCCTTTGGTACTAATCTCTGCTGTCTGATTGAAGAAACCATCCTTGGTTAATGCAAATGAATAATCTGTGTTGCCTTCCAAATCAATTTGGTATCTCCCATCTTCTCCTGTAACAACGGTGGTTTTGGTGTTGTTTTGTTTATTGAGCACTTCCACATTCACCCATGCAAGGGGTTTTCCATCGGCTTTGTTTGTAACAACTCCACTGATGGCAACTTTCGGCTCTTTGCGTATAAACTCGTAAATCTTGTCCAATCCATCACGATTTGAAGACATAAGGCCAGATTTACCATCTGCGGAAATAAGCATCCCGAAATCATCTTTGGATGTATTCATCGGATATCCAAGGTTCTCTGCCGGCTCAAAAACATCTCCGCTCTTCTTTGAAACGAAAACATCAAGCCCCCCAAGGTTTCGACGGCCATAGGAACTAAAATAGAGATTACCGGCACTATCAAGGGATGGGAACATTTCATTCTGTGGGGTATTCACTGTTGGCCCAAGATTTTTTGGCTTTGACCAAACCCCATTTTCCAGTCTTGTCTCGTAAATATCGGTTCCTCCGAGTCCACCCGGCATATCAGAAATAAAATACATCAGCTTTCCGCCAATTGCAAGAGCCGGATGTCCGGTTGAATAGTCTTTTGAATTGTATGGGAAATCATAAACTTTCTTCCATTCTCCACCCATAAGACTGTCAACCTGAATTTTCAGAGGAATTACACTCTTGTATAGCTCTTCTCCCTTGAGTCCGTCTGCATTGCTGGTGGTATAAAAAACGGTTCCACCACCGGGAGAGAAAGTCGCCATACCATCATGAAGTGATCCTTTTATCTCGCCGGGAAGGGGCTCAGGGCTACCCCAGGAACCGCTCTTTTCTTTTTTGATAAAAAATAGGTCGAAATAGTCTTTTCCTGTCTGAGGATTTCCTTTACTGCTTGAATTAGTACCGGTGAAAACATATCCGTCTTTATACTTCACCGGATAAAGGAACTCCTGAACGCCACTGATGCGCGCCGGATTAAGCACCCACTGTCCGGTATCAGCCATCATCTCATTTTTGCCCTTTATTGACCTCAGCATACTTTCCGCAATAGGATCGGTAGGCTTTACCTTGAGGTAATTATTTAGCTGAATTGCCGCCTGATCATACTTACTGTTTGACATAAGCATACGGGCATAGTCGAGGTAGATTTCTGCATCAGGATTTGGATAGGTAAGCACCTTTGCATAGGTATCCTCTGCCCTCTTGTAATCGTTGATAAACTGATAACTTTTAGCAAGCCTTGTCAGTGTCTCTCGATCCTCCTTTTTGGCAACCGCTTTCTCGTAAAACCGTGATGCCTTGTAATAGGCAAGATTCTCAAACTGTCGGTTCCCTTGTTGTATGTAATAATTCCTGCAAGAACTTAACACAAGTGTGCCAAGCATCAAAAGAAGAAAAAGTGGTGACTGGGTATAGC
>JBIIMV010000163.1:0-4579 GCA_044337805.1 Bacteroidia bacterium | reverse complement strand
GTACCAACCGTAATGGAATAACATACACTGCGAATATCACCACACCTCTTCACAGAGCCATGAGCTGCCGCTGGATTGACTCAGGAGTCATCACCATCTCTCCGACAGGAAAAGTTGAACGTCAGCTTGACTATGGCAACGGAATCTGCGACAATGAAGCCATCATGATCGTTGGAAGCCGCAGCCGCACCATCACGCTGAACTGATTACCTGCACATTCAAAAGAAAGGGGCCGCCTCAAAAGAGGCGGCCTTTTTTTTTACCCTCAGGTATGGTACATTTGAACAAACAAACTTCATGAAAATCCTGATGCTTCTTAGCTTCCTGATGTTTTTGTCTACGGCTCACGCACAGTCTGTCAAGACTCAAACCACCAGGGAAAACCAGAACATGTCGGTGAACACCGACCGTGAGCCTTCCTTCATTAAAGGCGAAATAGCTCTCTACCGGCTCGTTGCAGACGGCATTGAGTTTTCTGAAGAAGCAAAAGCCAAAGCCATCAGCGGTGAGGTAATGCTCAGCTTCGACGTCATGCCCGACAGCACTGTAAAAAATACCGAAGTGATTTCGGGCCCGGGTTATGGTATCGACCAGGCAGTAAAAGCTTATGTCGAAAAACTCAAATTCATTCCGGCACAACAAAATGGCGTATTGGTACGCATGAACCTCATCATGAATTTTCCCGTCAGGGCTCATTAATCTGTCATGACTCAGGATAACAGGAAACTCAGCAAACGCGAAAAACAGGAAATCAGCAGACGAGAAGCTGCCACCAAAACAGAGACACACCATCATGCAAAAGCCGCATCGGTGCCTGTGCTCTATTTAATGCTGGTCTTTGTCTTCGGCGCCGTGCTTTATGCCAATACCCTCAAGAACGGCTTTGTGCTCGATGACATGTCGGTAATATCTGAGAACTTTCTGGTAAAGCAAGGCAGCACTGCCATTCCCGAAATCTTTAAAACCTCTTACCGCTACGGGT
Organism: Bacteroidia bacterium; assembly: GCA_044337805.1. Taxonomy (GTDB): domain Bacteria; phylum Bacteroidota; class Bacteroidia; order UBA4408; family UBA4408; genus JBEGML01. Next base: position 3,597 of record JBIIMV010000163.1, on the reverse strand, counting down.
ATATGTCGGTAAACGATGGTCTCTATCGCCCTTTATCGCTCGCCCTTTTTGCCATAGAGTGGGAAATGTTCAAGGGCAGTACCATGCCTTTTCATTTTATGAACATCCTGCTCTACGCGCTGGGCGGCATGCTGCTCTTGCTTTACCTGAGGCGACTAATGCCGGGTCAGCCTCCTGCCCTGCCTCTGCTCGCTACCTTGTTGTTCCTCGCTCATCCCCTGCATACCGAAGTAGCGGCCAATGTGAAAAGTGCAGATGAATTGTTGTGCTTTCTTTTTTCAATACTCGTTCTCGATTTACACCTGCGCTACCATCAAAATCAGAAACCCTTTTATCTGGCCGGTATTGGAATAATAAGTTTCCTGGCATTTTTGTCTAAAGAGAGTGCTGTGCTGCTCCTGGTTCTGCTTCCTTCACAGGCACTGCTGCTAAACGCCGGCGGCCGGACATTCAAAATCTTGCCCCTTCTGCCACTAATGGCAGTGTTCCTGATTTTCCTGATCATCAGAAAATCGGTGCTGGGCTCTGCCTTTGGCATTCAGTCGGTTACCATGCTCGATAATCCGCTGTTTCATGAAGACTTCCTCACCCGACTGCTGAGCGGCAGCCTGCTCATGGTAAGTTATCTCCGGCAAATGCTGTTCCCATATCCACTGGTATTCGACTATTCCTACAACTCCTTTCCTGTGGTGCATGCCGATAACTGGATGGGGTATACCGCACTTCTTGCGTGGGTCTCCATTGGGCTGTTGTGGCTTTTGAGTCTGAGAAAAAAGCCCATTGTCGCGTTTTTTATCTTTTTCTTTCTCGCCACCATCGGCTTTTACAGCAATATTCCCTTCACCATAGGAGCCATGAGGGCAGAGCGCTTTGCCTACTTCGCCACGCTGCCATTCAGCATCGGACTTGCCAAACTCATCTTGTTAATACCCGGCTCCGGAACAGAAAGTGGCAGACCCATGCCACGCGGATTGGGGCTTGGGATTTTTACAGGCATTCTTCTGCTGTTCTCCTTCCTCACCATACAACGGAATGCAGACTGGTTTAACAATGAAACCCTTTATCGGGCCGATCTGCCCAAGAACGAAGACAGTGCAAAAATCAAATACTACCTGGGTAATGAGCTCACCAAAAACAAAGCCGATAACACCACAGACTCTATAAACAGGAAAGCGATTATCTTCGAAGGCATTGGTTATCTGCGTGAATCTCTGAAGATTTATGATAAAAATGCCGATGCCTATACCCAGATCGGGGTAAGCTTCTACAAGCTAAAACAATTCGACTCAGCGGCGGTGAACTTTATCAAGGCTCTGGATATAAACCCGGGCAGCAACACCGCCCTCAATAATCTGGGCTCTGTTTATTTTGAGTCGAAACAATATGAGAAGGCAGTGGAAATTTACCGCAAGGTTCTTGCCATCGACCCAAATTTCGTCGATTCCCATGTAAACCTGGGAAGTGCCCTGGGCATGCTTCAGCGTTATCCTGAAGCCGCAACGAGTTTTCAAAATGCCCTTGCCTTAGACCCTCAGAACCGTAAAGCCCTGAACTTTCTTGCCATTACCTATGATTTAATGGGCAAAAAGTCAGAAGCCGAGTCGGCCCGACAAGGCCTCAGGCAGCTTGGAGAAAATCCATGAAACGAAATACCATCAGGAGCGCCCCTCTTCGTTCAGGAGTCGGGTATTCCGCTTTAAGGTTCTGAAAACCAAGGCCCAGATAACTGCAGCTCCCAGCAAAACCAGGGTAACCTGTCCGGGCACAGGGCTTCCCAAAATGAAATAATGTCTGGCAGCATTGACAAAGGCAAAGCCCAGCGCCGTGGCCAGAATGCCGGAGTATTCACGACGCAGAATGGTTTTCAGTGAAAGAGGTACAGCGCTCGGTTTCCAGTTCGATGGTCCGGGTAAAAATGAAGGTACAACCGCAGCCCAGTCGAGGAAGGCCTGACCAAATTTGCGCTCAAGAAAGCGTTCCTCAGCGAACATGATGCGTTCATAATAAATCCAGTAGGCAAGAGAAAAAATCAGAAAAAAACTCCACGAGCCGGTGTATATCACAATTCCTGCCCACATTCCGTAATTGCCGAGATAGAGCGGATGCCTGACCACGGAATAGATGCCTGAGGTGTTAATGGTCTCAGCCACCTGTTCGCGCGTGTTTCTACCCGAGGTGCCCCGGGGCGTAGTACCAATGGCATAAGCCCTTATCATAAAGCCCAAAAGAGCAACCAGCAGAGCCAAAATTTTAATCTCCAAGGCACAATCCTCTGACTGATAGAGGAATGGCAATGAAGCCGGAAATAATATCACCGGAATCTGTCCTCTGTACCTGAACAGAAGATTACCTGTTTTTTCAAACTCGCGAACCAAACTCATAAAGAAACTCTACGGGTAAAAAAATTAGTTATCTTGCCCGACAAAAGTGGACGAATTTAACCAAATTGGTTTCCATGAAAGCAAAAGTTCAGACAAAAGGCAAGACAAAAAAAGTAACCGGCCCCGCCGGCAAAGCTTCGTCTGCCTCTGCAAAATCAAAGCCGGCCAAGGGTAAAACCATTGCCAAACCCACGCCGGTAGCAGGAAAATCAGCCGCTTCAAAAGTGGCTGCCAAGGCAGTGAAGGCTAAAGCAAAGGCGGCTCCACCGCCCAAAAAAGCAGCATCTGCAAGCGTAAAGCCTGAAGCCAAAAGTAAACTGAACAAAAATGCCGCGGCCAAGCCTACAGCCGGCGCAAAAATTACCTCCAAAACGGGAGGCACCACGAGCGCGAAAAACAGCAAAAAAACAACTAAAAAAGCTGTCGCACCCGCTCAAAAAAATCCTGCCGCCAACAAGGCAGTAAAGCCAACTTTATCACCTGCAAAAAGTAACAATATTGCGGAACTGTCGAAGAAGGCTACCGGGCAAAAGAAGGCTGCTGAAGCAAAAAAAGCAATGCCATTGAAGAATTCCAAGGAAATTAAAAAAGCTCCCGACCAAAAGAAAGTTACCAATAATTCGAACGCTGCATCAGCCAAAGAGGTTAAAAAGGTAAATAAAGCTTCTGCAACAGAAAAATCAGAAGCAACAAAAACAGATAGTCCTAAAAAAGAGACGCCGAAAAGCACCAAAGCAACCGCACCAAAGTCTGCTCAGCCTGCCAAAAAGCCTGATGCTCAGGTGGTGAAAACGGATGAGGCTGCATCGAAAGCCGCTAAACCGGAAAAGCCAAAAAAGGCAGCAAAAGTGAAGGAAGAAAGGGTGGCTGCGCCTACATCAAAGAAAAAGGAAAAAGAAAAACCGGCACATGATGGAGATGCAGACATGCCAACCGAAATTCCTGATGACCTGCCATTAGACATTATTGAACTTAAACCAAAAAGAGGAAAAGGCAAGCCTAAAGCACCATCCGGACCGAAACTCGTGATGAAGGTTTTTACCACCGCGAAGTCGGCCATGCCTGAAGCTTTTGTCGAACCTCCAAAAAACTACAAAAAGACCAAGTACATCAAGTTTGAACTTGAGTACATGATACATTCATCCAAGCATATTCTCTTTAATTATCTGAGTACCGAAGCCGGACTAAAAGAATGGTTTGCCGACGAGGTAAAAGA
>JBIIMV010000162.1:0-4589 GCA_044337805.1 Bacteroidia bacterium | reverse complement strand
AATCTACCTCGGTCAGAGTGTCCCCCATGAGAATCTCAACAGTGTGTATAACCTCCATCGCCCTGCCCACATCGTTTCTGTGCTCACCTGCCCGCTTCTTGAAGGCACCGCCAAAGAATATATCGACCGTTTATCGGCCGAATTCTCCTCTTCGCGGATATTACTAAGTGGATTTCAGGTGCTTTCGGCTGAGATTGCCCTGCCCGAAAACGTGAAAACATTCTCCAATATGCAGGAATTGGCTGCCTATTTTTGAAATCTTTTTGTTTAACATTCAGTTAGTTATGTTAAACAGAATGTTAAAATTCCTTAATCGTGTGTATTTTTGTTTAACAGATGTCTACATTTGTTCAACAAAAAATCCAAACGATGTCAACCGTCGAATTTAACAAACAGGTATTAGGGTTCCGTCAGGCACTCGGATATTTCGCTCTTAGCCTTACCAGCAACTCCGAAGACGCAAAAGATTTGCTTCAGGAAACGATGCTCAAGGCCATGATGTATAAAGACAAGTTCACGGAGGCCACTAACCTCAAGGCCTGGTTGTACACCATCATGAAGAATACTTTTATCAACAACTACCGCCGTTCATCAAAAGTGAGTCAGGTGGTGGATTCAACAAAAGATCTTCATTACCTGAACATTCCCCAGAATTCAGGGCTGGTTTCTCCGGTTTCAAGAATCTCGGAAAAAGACATTAATTTCAGTATTGAATCCTTACCTGACGAATTGCGCGTACCTTTCAGAATGTTTTTTGAGGGTCACAAATACAAAGAGATTGCTGCTCATCTCGATGTTCCTATCGGAACAGTGAAAAGCAGAATCTTTCTTGCCCGCAAGCAACTCATGACTGCCCTTCAGGATTTTAGATAATACTATGCATCAGCACCCCGTCGTTGTTATCGGCTCTGGCTTTTCGTCGCTTTCTGCGGCAACTTTCCTCGCTGATAGCGGATGTAAGGTCGTGGTGCTTGAAAAAAACAGCAGTCCCGGCGGGCGGGCCAGAAAATTCGAACATCAGGGTTTTGTGTTCGATATGGGACCCAGCTGGTACTGGATGCCGGAAGTCTTCGATCGTTATTTTGCAACCTTCGGATACAAGACTTCAAATCTTTACAGCCTTCATCGGCTAAACCCTTCGTACAAAGTTATTTTTAGTGCCGGCAACAGTTGGGATATTCCCGCTTCGGCTGAAGCGCTTGGAGAATTTTTCGAAAGTAAGGAACCGGGTGCCGCAGTGGCGCTTAAACAGTTTCTTGTAGAAGCCGGTTACAAATATGAGGTAGGTATCAACGACCTCGTCTTTAAGCCGGGCCGATCTTTATCAGAGTTTATTCATCCAGACTTCCTGAAAGGGGTGTTTCGTCTTGATGTGTTTAACTCTCATTCTGCACACGTCAGAAAATTCTTCAGGCATCCCGATATCATCAAGGTACTGGAATTTCCTGTCCTCTTCCTTGGAGCAAAACCATCTAAAACACCGGCCTTGTATTCTCTGATGAATTATGCCGATATTGCTTTGGGAACATGGTATCCCATGGGTGGTATGCATCATATTGTGGAGGCCATGGTGAAGATTGCACGGGAAAAAGGAGTGGAGTTCCGCTACAACCATGAGGTGACCGGTTTCGAGATAAAAAACAAGGTGATTACAGCCGTTCAGGCATCAGGCACCACTATCCCTTGCTCAGGCGTTATCGGAGGAGCAGATTATCGTCATCTCGATCAGGTGGTTACGCCTGAGCCTTTGCGTAATTATTCTGCTTCCTATTGGGACAAGCGTACCCTGGCACCTTCTTCTTTGATTTTTTATCTCGGTATTTCTAAACGAATCCCCGGGCTATTGCATCATAACCTTTTCTTCGATGAAGATTTTGATCAGCATGCCCGGCAGATTTACGACATTCCTTCCTGGCCGGATAAGCCCTTGTTCTATGCCTGTGTCCCCTCTGTTACTGATGCTTCAGTAGCGCCCTCCGGCAGTGAGAATATTTTTATTCTGATTCCCGTTGCACCGGGCATTCAAGACAGCGATGCCATGCGTGAGAAATACTACCACATGGTCATGGAGCGGCTAGAACGGTATACAGGCACAGACATTCGTTCACATGTGGTATATAAAAGGTCGTATGCTCATCGTGATTTTATTTCCGATTATCATGCCTTTAAAGGCAATGCATACGGATTGGCGAATACTTTAAGGCAGACTGCCATTCTGAAACCATCTCTGAAGAGCAAGAAAATAAAAAACCTTTACTTTACAGGTCAGCTAACCGTTCCCGGACCGGGTGTTCCACCCTCTATCATCTCGGGAGAGGTTGTTGCAAAAGAATATATCAAGGATCAGCAACCCCATTCTTCGCCTGTTCAATGAGTCAACTCTACCTCAATACCTGTTTAAGCACCAGTAGGCTAACCACTCGGAATTACAGCACTTCGTTTTCTCTGGGTATTCTGTCGCTTGCTAAAAGATACCGCGATCCCATCTATGCCATTTATGGTTTTGTGAGATTTGCCGACGAAATTGTAGATACTTTTCATGAACACGATAAGGAAGATTTGCTTCATCGTTTTGAAAAGGATACCTGGCTGGCTATCAAAGAAGGCATTAGCCTGAATCCTATCCTGCATAGTTTTCAGTATGCCGTAAACAAATATAATATCCCGCATGAGCTGATTTCTCAGTTTCTGCACAGTATGCGAATGGACCTCCGTCCTCTCGATTACAACCCTGCTTCATTCAAGGAGTACATTCTTGGATCGGCTGAAGTTGTTGGCCTCATGTGTTTATGCGTTTTTTGTGAAGGCAGCACCGAGATGTATCAGCGCCTGAAGCCTCAGGCCATGGCTCTGGGTTCAGCATTTCAGAAAATTAACTTTCTGCGCGACCTCAAAGCGGATGTGTATTCTCTCGGGCGTTCCTATTTCCCCGGTTTCAATGCTGAACAATTCAACGAGCCAATGAAGCGCGAAATTGAAGCAGATATTGAAGCAGATTTCCGGCAGGGACTCGAGGGTATAAAGAAACTTCCCTACCGCAGTCGCTTTGGCGTTTATGTGGCTTATGTCTACTACCACTCTCTGTTCAAAAAAATCAGAAACCTGCCGGCAGAAAAAATCTTAAGTGAGCGTATTCGTATTCCCAATCGCAAGAAATACGGACTAATTGTGAGTTCGTATTTCAGACACGCATTTAACCTGCTTTAACCCATGTACCTGGCAATTCTCATGGGCATGATTACCATGCTGAATTTGACACCGGGTCTGGATGAAATCAAGCAACGCTTCGACCTCGCAGCAAAGAACAGTACAGAGGCTCGTTCGCTCTTTAAGGTGCTATCAGATATGAATCTTCAACCCGATCAGCGCATCTATGCCTGGTGGGGTGCAACAGAAACACTGCTTGCAAAAGATGCCCTACTGCCAACAACCAAGCTGAGTCTTCTCGACAAGGGCATGGAAAAAATCAATGCTTCACTGAAACGGTTCCCCGACGATCCTGAAATAGTGCTGCTCAGATTTACCGTCCAGTCTCAGGTGCCATCCTTTGTGGGACGCAGTGGAAATCTGGAGGCAGATAAACAGTTCCTGATGAAGAAAATGAAACAGTTATACCAGGCTGGAGATTGTCGTTTTTTAGGTTATCTCGCGCCACGAATGAAGTACACCGGGGCACTGAACAAACAAGAGCAGACGTTGTTAGATACCTGGATGCACAATTGTAATAGAAAATAATTATGCTCAATCTACAGATAACTATCGACAAGTCCTCCGGCTTCTGTTTCGGAGTCGTATATGCCATCGAAATGGCTGAAGAGGTTCTTAACCGTCAGGGCTACCTGTACTGTCTGGGCGATATTGTTCACAACGATGAGGAAGTTGAACGCCTCAAGAAAAAGGGCCTTATTACCATCGGTCATACTGAATTGAATGAAATTCATGATGAATATGTACTCATCAGAGCCCATGGTGAACCTCCCTCTACCTACCAGACTGCCATAAACAACAACATCACCCTGATCGACGCAACTTGTCCGGTTGTACTGAAACTTCAAAACCGAATTCGTAAATCTTTTGATAATAAAGAGAATATATTACTTTTTGGAAAGAAAGGCCATGCCGAGGTAGAAGGACTTATGGGTCAGATTGCCAATCAGGGTAAAGTTTTTGCTGATGTTGCAGAGCTTGAACCTTCAGAGCTTCCCCGGGAGGTAACCTTATACACCCAAACAACCAAGAGCCGAAAGCAGTTTCGGGAGATTGCCACTGTGCTGCGCGAAAAGGGTATCGCCGTAAACAGTCATGATACCATCTGCACCCAGGTAGCGGACCGCGATACTGAGCTCCGGAATTTTGCCGCAGGATTTGATAAAATCGTTTTCGTTGCCGGAACAAAGTCTTCTAATGGTAAGGTTTTGTATCAGGCCTGCAAAGAAGTAAACCCAAACACTTACTTTGTAAGCAATCAGAGTGCGATACAGCCCGCCTGGTTTTGTGAAGGTGAACGTATAGGGATTTGCGGTGCAACTTCAACTCCCATGTGGCTTATGGAGGAGGTTCGTGAGTCTCTTCGTGCCCTTTGAGTTGTT
>JBIIMV010000233.1:0-3723 GCA_044337805.1 Bacteroidia bacterium | reverse complement strand
GCAATCATGGCATCAATGCCTTCGTCACCTTTTGCCGTACTGTCTAGTCTTACGCCCGAGACCTCTGTCTTGGTGAGCTTTGGAGCCTGCATGCAGCCGGGCATCAGGCTGAGGATCAGCAATACAAAAAGGCCTGAAAAAATTCTCTTGCGCATCATGTTTTGTTCAGCAAGTAAATGTAAGCGCTCTCTTGTTCTCTCGGTCATTTTCATGTTTTTTTTGTGCTTCTTTTCTTTTTTTGGAAAAACGGGGGTTTCCTGCTGCGCCCCGGGCGGATTTTTTTTAGCCGATCCTCCTGATACGATTATTTACGTTATCGCTTCAGTTTCTCCCGCTCCTTTGTTTTCTTTGCATTTCATGTTTCAGTCAGAAACTTCTGTAAGGGTGCGTTACGGTGAAACCGACCGCATGGGTTATGTCTACTATGGCAATTATGCTACCTTCTTCGAGGTGGGCAGGGTTGAAACCATTCGCGCTCTCGGCCTGAGTTACCGTGAGCTTGAAGACAGTGGCATTATGCTGCCTGTGGCCGATATGTCGGTCAAATACCTTCGTCCGGCTTTTTATGATGACCTGCTCACCATTAAAACCATCATTCCTGAAATGCCAGGAACGCGCCTGAAGTTTCTCTACGAAATCCTGAATGAGCAAGATGTCTTGCTCACAAAAGGTGAAACTACTCTTGTTTTTGTGTCTGCTGAAACCATGAAGCCGCGCCCTGCCCCCGAAAATTTTCTCGATAAAATCCGTCCATACTTTCCCTGATAATGAATAGAATTTTCACTCTTCTCGTCCTTTGTTTCTTATACGGGTCCGCCTCGGCCCAAAATCCCTTTTTCAGTGTTCCGCTGGACCCTGAGCGCCACGAAGAGGAAAGGCAGACCGATATGGAACGCCTCATCCTGAAGGTAAATTTCAAGCCCGAACAATCTCTTGTACAAGGTGAGGTAACGCATATTTTTAAACCTCTGCGCCCTACAGTGGATTCTTTGTTTCTCGACGGACCGGGAATCAGAGTCAGTGAGGCTTTTTTAAACGGAAAAAAGGTGGAATTTAAAACCATGAAGGAGGGCATTACCTTTTATTTCAGGCCCGCCATAAAATGGAACACCACAGACTCTCTCAGAATAAAATATGAAGCCAACCCGCGCAAGGGTATTTATTTCATCGGATGGGACGACCCCGCAGGAATTTGTCGTAAACAAATATGGACACAAGGACAAGGCGTAGATAACCGCTATTGGATTCCCTGCTACGACCGGCTTAACGATAAAGTGCTGTCGGAAGTATTCGTCACTTTCGATCAGAAATATCAGGTTCTCTCCAACGGCAGCAGGGTGTCAAAGAAAGACAATAAAAATGGAACACTTACCTGGCATTATCGCATGACGCATCCGCATGCCACCTACCTGATTATGTTGGGCATCGGTGACTACAAGATTAAAGAACTTAAATCTTCATCAGGCGTTCCTCTCAATCTTTATTATTACCCGGAATGGGAAGACAGAGTGCCAAGCACCTATAAATTCTCCAAAGAGATGTTTGATTTCTTCGAGAAAGAAATTGGTTTTCCGTATGCCTGGGAATCGTATAGCCAGATTCCGGTTCAGGATTTTATGTACGGGGCAATGGAAAACACTACCGCCACCGTTTTTGGTGATTTCTTTCAGGTTGATGCCCGCTCCTGGTTCGATCGCAACTATGTGGGTGTAAACGCGCATGAGCTTGCGCATCAGTGGTTCGGAGATCTTATCACCGCTCGAAATGAGCCGCATCACTGGTTGCAGGAAAGCTTCGCCACACATTATAATATGATCTATGAGCGCGAAGCTTTTGGGGAAGATTTTTATCAGTGGGCAAGAAGAAATTCACTCAATCAGGTTCTTGATGCGGGTAAGAAAGATCAATATCCGGTGGCATCCAGCATGGGTGGTTCAACACGCTGGTACCCAAAGGGTGCTCTGGTGCTGCACATGCTGAAACAGGTTGTCGGCCGCGAGAGTTTTAACAAGGCCATTCTTCATTACCTGAAGCGCAATGCCTACGGGAATGTTGACTCTCATGATCTGTTAAATGCCTTTAATGAGGTAACGGGAAAGTCACTGGGCTGGTTCTGGGACCAATGGGTATATCGCGGTGGTGAACCATCTTATGAGCTGGATTTCTTTACACTCAATGGGCAGCATCATTTTACCGTTCAACAGGTGCACCAGCAGAATCAGGGTGTTGGTCTTTTCACTATGCCTATCGAGTTTCAAATTGTATTTCAGGATGGCAGTTCTGAGTCGCGAACTGTTACCATTGACAAGGTTTTTCAGCAGGTTTCTTTCAATGCAGGAAAATCCGGTGTCAGCTACGTACTGTTCGATCCCGGATCGCATGTCATCAAGAGCGTAAAATTCAATAAGCCTTTCTCTATGCTCGAAGCACAGGCACTCAGGGCAGAGAATATGATTGACCGTTACGATGCAGTGGCTGCCATGGCTGCTTTGCCAATCTCTCAGAAAAGAGATGCATTGAAAAGAATTTATGCACAGGAGCGCTTTCATGCGATTAAGGCCGAATGTGTTCGTCAGCTGCTGAATGATCCTTCTTCGGCAGACCTTGTCAAAACCGCGCTGCGCTCAAATCAGGAGCCCCTGACCAAAGCCATCATCAACTTTACTGAGGAATCTCCTGATGCATCCATGCTTGGCGACTATGAAGTGCTGCTGAACGATTCTTCTTATGAAACAGTAGCAGCAGCATTGGAAAAACTTTGCAGCTGGGCCCCTTCAAATGTGTCACGATACATCAATACGGTGAAAGATGTAGTTGGCACCAAAGGCAGAAACGTGGAGATTAAGCGACTTGAGCTCGCTGCTTTTCATCTAAAAGACAATTCCGCTCTTAAGCGCCTCGTTCAGCTTTCTTCTGTTTCCTATGAATTCCAGACAAGGGGCGCGGCCTTCGCTGCTCTCAAGCGTCTGGGCTTTATTAGTGAGGAGATGATAAAGAATGCCTTTTCTGCCTTGTTTAGCACTAACAATCGTCTTAGTGGTCCGGCTGCAGACTATCTCCGACACTTTTATGCAGAAAGTAACAACAAGGCATTGATACAGGCAGTGATCGTATCTGGCAGATGGACCGAAGCACAGAGTGAAATTCTAAGCAAACAGTTTAACTGATGATCAGGAAACTAAGGGAGCAGCACAATCTGATGATCCTGGTCGCGGCACTGGGCTATTTCGTAGATATCTACGATTTGGTTCTGTTCAGCATTGTGCGTATTGATAGTCTAAAAGGCATTGGTGTTCCTGCCGACAAGCTGCTTACTTGCGGCGTTGATTTGCTCAACTGGCAAATGGGCGGCATGTTGGTCGGTGGAATCATCTGGGGTGTCATTGGTGACCGTCGTGGCAGGTTGTCTGTGCTGTTTGGTTCTATCCTGATGTATTCCCTTGCAAATATTGCCAACGGATTGGTGAACTCCGTTGAAATGTATGCTGCCCTGCGTTTCATAGCCGGTATGGGGCTGGCAGGTGAGTTGGGTGCAGGTATTACCCTTGTGAGTGAGGTCATGCATCACGAGCGTCGCGGAATTGGAACCATGCTGGTGGCGACCATCGGAATTTCGGGTGCTGTTGCGGCGGCACTGGTGGGCGATTACTTCGATTGGCGCATCTCTTATTTCATCGGCGGTGGCATGGGGCTTCGCCTCCTGGGTCTCAGAATCGGTGTGTA
>JBIIMV010000161.1:0-4613 GCA_044337805.1 Bacteroidia bacterium | reverse complement strand
CGGTGATTGTGATGTTTTCTCCGGAGGACCTTGCTCTGCCAAAGCCGGTCATTGATTTCAAAGCCATGAGGCAAAAATATAAAAAGGACTGTGTTAATTAGGTTTTTCGGGAAGCACGACCTAGGAAAGCTGCGGCTTTTTGCTAATTAAATAAACACCTGAAAAAATAAAACACGCTGAAACTATCTTCAACAAAGAAAGATCATCGGATCCAAGAGCCATAGCAAAAATAGTTGCCAGAACAGGCTGAAGATAGATATATCCACTAACCAGGGAGGGATTGGCCCACTTCAAAGCCAATGTATTCAATAGATATGCCAGATAAGTACTTCCCAAAATCACAAAGAGAACCCGCAACAAAATATCCTGAGGCATTTCGAACCAGTTTATCTCATTAAACTCCTGCCAACCAAAAGGAAGTACACAAACAAACCCAAACAAAAACACCCACTTCACTAAATGAATAGTGTGGTATTTCTGCATAAGAGGCTTAGCAAGTACCAAATACCCACCCCAGGACAGAGCATTAAAAAAGACACACATATCACCTGCCACATTGCCATCAGACAAGGCCATATCTGAATTGCCTGAAAATATCAAAATGAGCGCTCCCGCGAAACCGGCAGCAACACCGACAAGTTTAAACCGACTAAGTTTTTCTCGATTTGAAAGGGTAGAAAGCAACAATACGATAATAGGGGTACAAACCATCATGATAGCAGCATGAATTGGCGTAGTCAGGGACAAGCCCTTGAAAAAAAGCAGCTGGTTAATGGCCACACCAAAAACACCACAGGCAAATATGCGAGGCCAATCCGCCCTATCTATTTTTCGGTCTTTAATGAAAACAGAAGTCAGAAAAAACAGAGCCAGGGCTGATGCCGCACGGATTACAATAAAGCCAAAAGGCTTAATGTAAAAAGGCATCAGGGCCTTTGCAATGGAATAATTTGCGCCGTAGATAAGATTAGCTGAAAACAAAGCGGCATGCGCCTTCCACTGATTAGACATTCAGCGAAGGTAGGTCATTACTTTGTGCCGAATGCCTTTTTCGCCCTTTCAATTGTCGCCTTGGAGCTTCCAATAAAAATCTCACCATCATAAATTATGGTAGGTCGTTTTAAAAAAGTGTACTCCTGAAGAATGTAATGACGGTAATCCTTTTCACCAAGCTTCATTTTGTCGAGTCCGAGTGCACGATATTTCATGGCAACCCGACTGAACAGAGCTTCATGGGATCCGGCCAATTTTACCATTTCATTGAGTTCCTCCTCTGTAATAGCATCTTGCTTTATATCGCGAAGTTTTACTTCTTTACCCGGTTTAATTTCAGATAGAATACGCTTGCATGTGCCACAATTCGGAAGATAGAAAACTGTTTTCATCGAATTTAATTTTTTTTTAAACAAGTTTAATGTTTTTTTTGTTCTGGAGATTAAAATTTGAGTTAGCAGAGTATTTTAGGTTTACCTTTAGCCTGATAAGATGAGCAACCCACAAGCAAAAGAACTAACCAAATATCTTAAGCCCGGGAGGCTCCTCCTGCCTGTAGCAATAGGATTGGGAGTTGCCTTTTGGATGTTGTTCAGAAATTTCGACGCTGCCGCCTTTGATGGCATTTCTTTCAATGCCGGAGTCTGGGGATGGCTAAGTGCTGCCTTTATGATGGTGGTGGTAAGAGACGCGGCTTATATGATGCGTATCAGTGTGCTTACCGAAAAGGAATTGAATCTTCGACAGTGCTTTGAGGTAATCATGCTATGGGAGTTTGCCTCAGCCCTTGCCCCTCCGCTGCTGGGAGGAGGATTTGCATTTGCGATTCTCATACTGAACAGAGAAAAAATCAATCTTGGAAAATCCATTTCCGTTATCATGTTCACCTCTTTTCTAGACGGTATGTTTTTCGCTTTAATTGCCCCATTGGTCTATTTTGGGTTCGGGGAGCAGGCGCTTTTCTCCAATATTAACTCGGGGAGCTCTCAGCAGATGATGTTCGGCAGGGAGTTAAGCATCACATTTTGGGTGATTTATTTCGTTGTTCTTGCCTATAAGCTTTTCGTGGCCTATGCTCTTTTCATCAATGCAAGGGCAGTAAAAAGCTTCCTGCTAAAAATATTTGGATGGAGGTTGCTCCGCAGGTGGAGATTTCATGCCCTGCAGACAGGAACCGAAATGGTGATAGCTTCCAGGGAGTTGAAGAATAAAAAACTCAATTATTGGTTCTGGTCGTTCCTTGCAACGTGTCTGAGCTGGTCTGCGCGCTTCTTTATTATCAATTTTATCATTATGGCCTTCTCAGAAGTTGAGTTCAATCATATTCTACTTTACTCCCGTCAGGTAGTTATTGGCATTCTGATGATAGGAAGTCCCACCCCGGGTGGTTCAGGGGCGGCAGAAATCATGTTTGGAAACTTCCTGGGCGAGTTTATCGGTAATGCATCTCTGACCTCTGCACTCGCATTATTGTGGAGACTTATCAGCTACTATCCCTACATCTTCCTGGGCGCTGTCATTTTGCCAAGATGGCTGGCAAGAGTTTTTAAAACAGCAGAAATGACAACGGTCTAAATACGATCTATCATTTTCATTCCTCCGAAAATGAAATAACCCGTTCCGAGAATAACAAACAAGTAAGGAATAAGTCCTTTTTGCAAGGCATAATGGGCATAGCCTCCAACAGCGAGACCAAATCCAATAATCATAAGGGGTAATACAATTCCCCGGAGAGACTCAGGTAATCTACCTTGAAGGAAATTAGAAGCAACGGCAGCCGCAAAGAGCAGACAAAAAACCAAAACATACTGCCATTTACCTTCGGTATGAACCGAATGAATAATGGCGTTGTAAAGAAGTCCGGCCATTCCGGCCATCACGGGAATACCAAAGAAGGAATCCTTTTTTTCGCTTACCATTGATTTCCGGGATATGCGCGCTGCACAGATTGCATTTCAGCGAGAATAAAACCAAGGTGCTCGGTATGTCTACCTGTGCGACTTCCCTGCTGCATAAATGTTTCAGATGGTTTGGTGATACCAGCCTCTGAAAAGACATCCAGAACCTGTTTGTGCCAGGCATCATAGAAAAGGGCATTGTCACAGGCAATACCTGCTTCAATCAAGGGTTTATCTCCGTCGGTTTTGGAAAATAAATCTCCGGTAAACATCCATAAATCATCAACGGCATCCTGCAAGCGGCGATGGCTTTCTTCGGTACCATCACCCAGGCGCAGCATCCAGCTGCTACTGTGCTTTAAATGATAGGCACTTTCTTTCACTGACTTTGAAGCCATTGCCGCAATCTGAGCATCAGAACTTTTGGAAAGTGCCTGATTTTGGAGGTGAGAGTATACGTCATAAAAAAACTGACGTGCGATGGTTGTTGCGAAATCTCCATTGGGTTGCTCCACAAGGAGGGCATTGCGGAATGAACCAACGTCACGCAAATAGGCATAATCATCCTCTGTTTTTCCCTTTGCCTCAATTTTAGCAGCATAGGTGTAGAGATTTCGTGAAAGGCCAATAAAATCCAAAGCAAAATTAACCAATGCCATATCTTCCTCAAGCACCGGAGAATGCCCGCACCATTCCGATAATCTGTGTCCAATGATTAAGGAATTATCGGCGAGATGAATCAAATAATCAAACAAAGCCTCATTTTGATTCATATAATCAGAGATATTTCACTCCCTCGGGAATGTGGTAAAACGTTGGGTGTCTGTATACCTTGTCGTTGGAAGGCTCAAAAAAGCTTGCACTGTCTTCAGGCGATGAGGCCGTAATAGCGTAAGCAGGAACAACCCAAATACTGATTCCTTCATTGCGTCTTGTGTAAAGATCGCGGGCCGCCTGCAAAGCCATCTCGGCATCGGGAGCATGCAGACTTCCGGCATGTTTGTGGGCAATGCCGGGATTAGCCTGAATGAATACCTCCCATAGAGGCCCCTGACCGGATGCGCTATCGTTTTGACTCATGAATTTAGTGATTATGCTACCTTTTTTTGTTCGTTTTTAAGTGCGTAAGCAGCTGCAGCCTCACGAACCCACCTTCCATTCTGATCGGCATCGCGGCGCGCCTTCAAACGCTTTTTGTTGCATGGGCCATTGCCTGCAATCACCTGAAAAAATTCTTCCCACTGGATTTCTCCATGTTCGTAATGACCTGTTTCAGCATTGAATTTCAATTCCGGGTCAGGAATTGTTAATCCAAGGTAATCAGCCTGTGGAACCGTTCGGTCAATAAAACGCTGACGAATTTCATCGTTCGTTTCAAGCTTCACCTTCCATTTCATTAAATCTGCTGTATTAACAGAATCTTTATCGGATGGACCAAGCATCATGATGGCCGGCCACCACCAGCGGTTTAAGGCATCCTGAGCCATTGCTTTCTGCTCCGGGCTACCCTTGGCGAGCGTCAGGAGTATTTCATAGCCCTGACGGTTGTGAAAACTTTCCTCTTTACAAATTCTTACCATGGCTCTGGAATATGGCCCATAGGAACCCCGCGCCAACATTGTCTGATTCATGATGGCTGCACCATCAACCAACCATCCAATAGCACCGATATCAGCCCAGGTAAGAGAAGGATAATTAAAAATAGAGGAATACTTTGCTTTC
>JBIIMV010000160.1:0-4620 GCA_044337805.1 Bacteroidia bacterium | reverse complement strand
ATATTGGTATGGCAATCAAAGGTGAAATTAGGAGCGGAAAAAAAGCATCCATAGGGCAAGCCACCTGTGCGCCGTCCCACAACGAATCCGGTATTGGCATTTGACCATGGAAATTGCGGAAACTCGAAAATCTGATAGCCAAATGCCTGAGCGAAGGGTATTCCGCCGAAGCCGCTGTTGATCCTGAATTGTTTGGCAGTATCGGTTTGACTCAGCGTGAAATGGTTCGGACTTAAATCGTTCCATTGGGTGATTTTGTTGCCCTGCAAAACCATGCCTGTATCGCCCTTCAGCCAGAGTTGCAGCCCGGGCAAGGTCTGTGGGTCAAACAGGGTGAAAGACCGAACCTGGCTCCAGGGGCCATTGTTGCCCTGAAGAATGCCTCTAACCCTCCAGTAATAGATACCCGAAGGTGCGCCTGCGGACCACTGATGACGGCTGTTTGAAAGTCCTGCTATGGCGTAAACACTCTGCCCAAAATTTGCGTCAGCGGAAACTTCCAACTCAAACTGCTGTGCCTGAGGGGATCCATAAGACCAGTAGAAAGATACCGGAGCATTGGCAGCAAGTACCGTTTCGCCGCCGGGGTAGACGGGTGAAGGCATTCCGGGCTGAGCGGCGGCGTGATGCAGGCCGGTCAGAACCAGAAAATTAAACAGTATCCATGAAATCTTTCTCGACACGATTGAAAAGTAAAATTCCCGTGAACAGGGTTAAGAGGATAATGGTAGTGCTGATGAGAAGCTTCATGCTATTGAACTCACCTGAGTTGAGCATGGCTTGCCTGAGTCCTTCAATGAGGGGCGATACCGGATTCAGTTCAATGACGGTTCTGAGTTTTCCGCTGATGCTGGAGATGGGGTAGATCACCGGGGTGGCGAACATGAGGAGCTGAACGCCGAAGGTTACCAGAAATCGAAGGTCGCGGTACTTGGTGGTAAGGGCGGTTACCATCAGTCCGAGGCCAAGACCCAGCAAGGCAAGCAGTGCAATGTAAACCGGAATGAGCAGCAGGGAGGAGCTAAAGCTCACCTGAAAGTTGCCGCTGAGGATGAAAACAACCATGATCAGCAAAAAGAGCAGGAGTTGAACACCCATGCTGATGAGGTTGCTGATGACAATCGAGATGGGAACAGAAAGTCTGGGAAAGTACACCTTTCCGAAGATATTGGCGTTTGCGATGAAGGTATTGGAAGTTTTGTTCAGGCACTCTGCGAAGAATGTCCATGGAATAATGCCACACAGATAAAACAGGATGGGAGGAACACCGGCGGTGGAGATGCCGGCGATGCGACTGAAGATGATGGTGTAGGTGATCGTGGTAAGCAAAGGCTGCAACACAATCCAGATAGGACCGAGGATCGTTTGCTTGTATATGCTCACGAAATCGCGACGCACAAAGAGCATCACCAGATCGCGATACTGCCATACCTCACGGAACGATTCCGACATCTTGTTTCCTGCACTGATGGTTTTTAGTTCCATGTGATTTCCTGTTAGGGTTTAAGGCCGGTGTTTCGCAAAATAACCAATTCGCCGAAAAACAATGTCGAAAAAGTGTTTACACGCTGCCAGTGCGTGGTGTCGGTAAGCAGGGCTTCGGACAGACGGCCGGCCATGATGCGGGGTAGCTTCTCGGTATATTGCCGCGAGGTATCTGCTACTTCAGGCTTGCTGAGGGCTATGGCGAAGTTAACCTTACGGTTGAGATAACCGTGAATGATGTTGGTGAGGGTATCAGGATTCCCGGTTTTGTAAAAGGCGGGGTAATAGTTGCTATGTATGGAAAATACCAGAGAGTCTGTTTGTCGCGGAAGGCAGGATGTTTGACTATATATGCGCAGATACAGAGGATGTGTTTCCTCGTTGTACAGTCCGGCAATGCAGGGATTTTGACCGGACTTAAAAATACCCGACCGTATGACAGCATCCTGAATCATCAGGGAGTTTCGCTCAGACATGCTGACCCGGTGTACCTTGCGGAATGCGGCCATACCCTGTTGAACAGAGATGGATAGTCCGGCAATAATGAATAGAAAATAAACCTTGTTGCTTTTAAATTCAGGGATAGGCAACCATCCGAGGGTGGCGACAATAAAAACCGGGAAGACAAACAGGATGTAATAGAAGGCACCAGTTCCCGACATACGGAGAACCACCGTCCAGAGAAGAGGCATGGCCATCCACATCCGAACGGTTGAGCGGTAATTTCATTCTTATTGCCCCTAACAAGCCAAGGCAGGGAAAGATCAGAAGCATCAGGAGGAAGCCCACATTGGAAAGCTGAAACAAGCCTGTTCTGATATACCAGATGCTATCGCGCAAATTCTTTCCCAGACCGTAATTCAACCTTGTGTTGTATTCATAGATATAGGCCATGTGCTTAATGATGTGAAAACCTGAAAGCAGGAGCAGAGGCAGAGCGAGAATGCTGAGGAGTTTAATTTTCTGCTTAACAGAACCACGGTGCGATTTCCAAAAGAAAAGCAGCAACACGGGACCGAGAATCACAAATTCGTAGAAGTAAGCCTCATAGCGTGCCAGACCACAGCAGGCCAGGAAAAAACCGGTAAGCAGAAGATGAGAGGTTTTATTGTTCAGAGAGAAAAGACGAAACTCAGCAATGGCACAGGCCAGCAGCATACCTGCAAAGAAATCTAGCCAGAAGGCACCCAAACCCAGAACAGGGTCGTAAATAACACCCAGCGAGGTAAAGACAAATACAGAAGACACGGCAGCAACGGTATTACCGGTGCGAAGAAAGACCAGTTGTTTAAGGCGGTAAAAGAACCAGGCGAGCAGAGGCAGCAGCAAGAAGATATATCCCTGAGTATCTTTCAGCAGGGGAGGATAGAGAAGAAGCAGCGCCGGACGCAAAGGCTCTTTGGCATTGTGGAGGATGTTGTATTTGAATGCCGACAGAAAGCCATCTTTTTCTGCCATTTGGGCAAGTTCTATATGCTGAACCTGATAGGTGGCACCATCATAAAAATAGGGATGTTCCTGCAAAAACACATTCTCCTGATGGTAAAGCCAGAACGTCATTAAGGCAGAAAGAAACAGCGCCACGCAGCAGAAAAGAGTATTTGTTGCCGGCGTAATAGAATGGTTAAAACCTGTCCTGCCTGAGAAATCCATGCTGCAAATCTACCAATTGAAACGAGTACTTTTAAGGAATACGGCACATGTGCGGTAGGCAGCGGCAGGCAAATGCTGATTGAAGGCACACTGAAATTATATACCTGCGTCACAAGGATCGGCCATAAAGCCGATTCAGACAAGCTTCAGGAAAGAACCTGTGATGTTTCCCCGGTGCGGATAACAGCTTCCATCCTTCGGTGAATGATTAAATGAAAAGCCCCTATATTTGGCTTTCCATGGCAAAGCTGATTGAGTTACCCAAGATACCGGACCGCAGAGGAAACCTGTCGTTTTTCGAAGAAAACCGTCATATCCCTTTTGCGATCAAGAGAACCTACTGGATTTATGATGTGCCCGGAGGAGAAACCCGTGGCGGACATGCCTACCACAAGCTCGAAGAATTGGTGATTGCCCTGTCCGGGAGTTTTGATGTAGAGTATGAAGATGCGACAGGAAAGCATGTCGTATCCCTGAACCGCTCTTATTTCGGGCTATACCTGCCAAAACTCACCTGGAGAAGTATTTCTAACTTTTCCACAAATGCAGTATGCATGGTGGCGGCATCTGACTTTTACGACGAAGCAGATTACATACGAGAATACGAAGTCTTTCAAAAAATCCTGATGCCATGAGTTTGCCCACTGTTTACGACTGTGCCCTTATTTCATTGCCTAAGGTGAACGACGACAGAGGGAACCTCACCTATTGTCAGGACTTTAAGCAGATTCCTTTCGACATACGCAGGGTTTTCTATTTGTATGACATCCCCGGTGGCTCAGGAAGGGGAGCCCATGCGCACAAAGAATGCTATCAGTTTCTGGTTGCGGTATGCGGCTCATTCGAAGTGGTGATGAGCGATGGAGAGGTGAGGAGGCATGTACAGTTGAACCGTCCGTATATCGGATTAATGATTCCGCCGGGAATTTGGGCCGAAGAGGTGAATTTTTCATCCGGCGCCATCTGTCTGGTCCTTGCCAGTCACCTTTACGATGAGAGAGATTATATTCGCTCAGAGGCGGAATACCTCGATTGGAGGAAACGCTGAAGTCACTACCCGGGAATGATTTTCCCCTAGGCAATTATCTTTCGTACAAAGCGGGCCGGGTTGCCCACCCATAATTCTCCTTCCGGAACGTCTTTGGTTACCACACTTCCCGCGCCAACCATCGCATTTTCACCGATAGTGACACCGCCCAATATGGTGGCGTTTGCCCCGATGGAGGCACCTTTTCTGATGATGGTGGGTTGAAAAGCCTCAGGGTATTGTTTTGACCTGGGATATTTGTCGTTGGTAAAGGTGGCATTCGGACCAATGAAAACATGGTCCTCGATGCGAATGCCATCCCACAGGAAAACCCCGCATTTTACGGTAACATGGTTGCCAATCACCACATCATTCTCAATAAAGGTATGCGCATTGATGTTGCAGTTATCGCCAATTCTTGCTTCACCAAGAATAACAGAAAACTGCCAGACCTT
>JBIIMV010000159.1:0-4622 GCA_044337805.1 Bacteroidia bacterium | reverse complement strand
GGCCAAGATGAGATTAGGGGTTCTCTTTCCCAGAAGCAAGGGCTTCATTACCCTCGCCCGATCGGTAATTTTAAATGTAAGTAAAGAGTCAGCCCAATAGGCTTGTCCTGTTTTGTAATAATCTTCAACCAATCCTACAAATACAGCATCCATACCCATGATTTTTGAGATCTCATAATTGCTGGTTAAGGTCACCACCAGATACTTGAACATCTCTTTACTGGCCTTGGATTTCTCAATAATCAGCCTCGCAGAAACAAGTACTGAGTCAGGTATCTGGTAGGTCAGCTTTTCCATGTAATAGTTCACTTTAGGAAGCAATACCGGAGTACGGATAAGTCTGCCATCTGTCAAATCTACCTGATCCCAGAAATGAGCTTTAAAATAACGGTATGCGAATGTTGAATCCTTTCTTCCGTTCGCCAGAATTGGAGCCTCTGGAACCTCTGGCTCAAAAGTTGCTTTTAGAATTTTTGAAAGTAGTTTGTCGGGATGATCCTTGGCCAACTGACTCTTATACTCTTTTACTTCCTTATCAATGGCGTTAATTTTCTCCTTTAAGACCTCAGCAGAATCTTTCTTGCTCTCTTTTATTTGATCATACCTTTTTCTAAGAGGTTCTATCTGCTTTTGCTTGATGGTGATTTGATTGAGGTATTGATAAAAAAGCTCGTTTTCAGGAGAGCCCTTGAACTTCATGTTTTTCAGAATATCAACCGTGTCGGTTTCAAAACTGAAATGCTGCTCATCGGTGATTAAGACCTCCAGAAACTTCTTATTCGGGGGAACAATCAGGTAGATGCCTCCTTCTAGCTTCTTATCTCCCCTGAATACCATATTTCCTTTGCTATCAATTCTGACAGTATCGCTTACATACTGCTTATCACCAAGATGATAACCGAAATAGCAAACGGTGTCCTTTAGGCCCTGAATCCTGGCCTTGATTTCATAACCCTCCTTCCCTTTATCGACGCCGAAAACAGCCTGCGTAAGAAGGAGAAAAGGTAAAATCGGGAAAAAACTGCTGATTTTCATACTGATACTGCAATTGCGGTGAGCGAAATTAAGATTTCCTGATGAACAAATGCCTTTCCGGAATTCGTCAAAAGCTCAGTTGCGCATCAAAAAAGGAGCCAAAAGAAGGGCTTCCTTATATTTGTAGTTCATAAAGAATGTAAATAAGCGTGAATGAATCTATGATGACGCTGGTGGATGCTTTTCCGGACCAGCTAAAAAAGGCGGTGGAAATTGCCGGAAGTGCCCGTATTCTTGAGTCTGAAGCTGCACCATCCAACGTCTTGATATCAGGCTTGGGTGGATCGGGGATCGGGGGCAGCATCGTGGCCGAGATGTCCTCGCAGGATGCTCTCTGTCCTATTATTGTAAACAAAGACTATTTCGCTCCATCGTTTGTAAATACTGACACTTTGGTTCTGATTTGTTCCTACTCCGGCAATACTGAGGAAACCCTGCTGGTTATGGAAGAGGTCATTTCAAAAAAAGCTCAGGTGGTGGTAATTAGCTCAGGTGGCAAGGCTCTAGAGCGTGCAAAAAGCCTGAATCTCGAACATGTGGTTATTCCGGGTGGGATGCCCCCAAGAAGCTGTCTGGGCTATGCCATGGTTCAAATCATGAATATCCTGGAAAAGAAAAAAGTCATCCCTCCCTTTTACCTGAATAAAATCAATGATGCAGCAAACCTGCTAATCCATAATAAAGCAGAAATTATCGAGAAGGCTAAAGCAATGGCCGCCCTTGTGCTGAACAGAAAAGCTGTGATTTATTCTCTCGGAGCCACTGAAGGAGTGTCTATCAGGCTCAGACAACAACTAAATGAAAACGGCAAAATGCTCTGCTGGCACCATGTGATTCCGGAAATGAACCACAATGAACTGGTCGGATGGACAGAGGCGGAGCCTGACCTGGCGGTAATTATTCTACGCTACTCTGCTGAATTTTTTAGAAATCGTAAAAGACTGGAGGTTTGCGAAAATGTATTTAAAAAATACACCTCTCACGTTCAATCATTCCATGCCTCGGGTAACAATCATGTCGAAGAAGTGTTTTACCAGATTCATCTGGGAGATTGGGCTTCTTGCTTTCTGGCTGAGGCTAAAAAGGTGGATGCCACCGATATATCCATTATCAATTTCCTGAAAGACGAACTTGCCAAAATCTGAAGCCGGCCGGCAGCGGGTCAGAGTACACCGCCTGGGCACAATTCCCTACACTGAAGCATGGAATTATCAGG
Source organism: Bacteroidia bacterium (assembly GCA_044337805.1). Classification (GTDB taxonomy): domain Bacteria; phylum Bacteroidota; class Bacteroidia; order UBA4408; family UBA4408; genus JBEGML01. The sequence goes on along the minus strand of JBIIMV010000159.1, from coordinate 2,371 downwards.
AAAATCTGTTCAACACTCTTGTCAGTAGAAAAATTAATTTCAGAGGAACTGAAAGGGAACATGAATCACCGGTTCACGAACTGATTTTTTGCTCGCATCCCCCTGTTTTTACTCTAGGCAAAAGTGCCAATAGCGACAACCTGCTGTTTCCTGAGGAGTTTATCAGACAATCAGGAGCCGAAGTTTATAAGACCAACCGTGGGGGTGATATTACATTTCATGGACCGGGCCAATTGGTCATGTATCCTATTTTTGATTTGGATTTCTTCTTCACGGATATTCACCGGTACCTGAGAACCCTGGAAGAAGCTGTGATTCTGACTCTTTCTGAATATGGAGTTGCCGCAGACCGGTATCCCGGTTATACCGGTGTCTGGATTGAGCCAGAACATGATATTGATGCCCGAAAAATCTGTGCAATGGGCGTCAGGTGCAGCCGATGGGTTACCATGCATGGTATTGCACTTAACCTCAATACCGATCTTGAATGGTTCAATAAAATTGTGCCCTGCGGCATCTCAGGTAAAAAAGTGAGCTCCCTTCATTTGGAGACCGGATGTGCCATTGATGAGGAGCACACTGAAGCACTGCTTCTAAAGCATATGTCAGCTTTATTTGACTTTGTTTGGGAAAAGGCCTAAGCCACATTATATTAGCAGAAATGAAAAAACTCCTTAAGGTTGTTATCCTTTTTCTCTCTGTAGCATCCTTATTGCTGCTATTTACCGGCAATACTCATGTTTTCAGGGCAGTGAGGTATACCTACCTGCTGGGCAGAACGGGTCCTTCACCTGATGAATTTTTCATTTTCTCTAACCGCAATATTCAGGCATATACCGAAAAGCCATGGCCCATGAGTCATGATTACAACCAAACCAGCCTGCCCGACACCTCTCTTGCCCACATAGAAAATCTTGAACCTCTCTCCTTTCTTGTTATCAGAAACGACTCTATGGTTTTCGAAAAATATTGGGAAAACAGAAAACCCTCGGATTTATCAAACTCTTTCTCAATGGCAAAAACCATTGTGAGTGTTCTCACCGGAATCGCGATCAAGGATGGTAAAATCAAAGGGCTTGATCAAAGCATCGGTGACTTCCTCCCTGAATTTTCACAAGGTGAAAGGAGTAAAATAAAAATTCGTCACCTGCTGAGCATGTGTTCAGGAATCGACTTTGATGAGAATTACAGCAATCCTTTTGCCTATCCTGCAAAAGCCTATTATGGCAAAGATCTCAGAGCACTCACCCTGAAATATCAGGTAAAGAAAGAACCCGGAAAAGAATTCGAATACCTCAGCGGTAACACGGAGCTCATGGCATTTGTGCTGGAAAAGGCAACCGGAGAGAGCCTCAGCGAATACGCAAGCAGAAAATTGTGGAAACCATTAGGCGCAGCAAACAACGCTCTCTGGAGTCTGGATCACGAAAATGGTGTCGAAAAAGCCTACTGTTGCTTTAATTCCAATGCAAGAGATTTTGCCCGCATTGGTGCTCTGTATATGCATGGCGGCAAAATCGATTCAACCGTTATTGTTCCTGAATGGTACGTGGAAGAAAGTTTGAAGCCTGCATCAATTACTGATACAGACCTGGGAGGAGCACTCAGTAAATATGGCTTGTCGTGGTGGCTTACCAGGCACCGCGGCATGCAGGTGTTTTATGCGCGAGGCATTTTAGGACAATATATTCTCTGTATTCCTGAGAAAAAATTGATTGTGGTGAGGCTGGGAAGAAAACGAAACAAAGAAAAACGCAACGACCATCCGGTAGATATCTATGAATACATTGATGCCGGTTTGAGCGTGGCCGGATTAAAATCATGAAAAAAGACATCCCCTTCTATGAAGTCACTGATATCGCAGTGGCGGTGATCAAAGAATTAAACGAAAAAGGTGATCAGGTATGGAATGTCTACCTCATCAACCTGAAAGACGAAGTAATTGAAGGTGTTCTGGTAACCTCTACAGGTTATGGAGAAATGAACAATGAAAAAGTAAAAACTTCAACGTTAAGACACTTCCTCGATGTGGTGGAACCGCACTCGTTCTGTAAAATTGAACCCATTATGGAGGATGTTTTCGGCGTTAACAATGAATATTGGGTGAGTTTTTACCTGAACAACATCATGTACGACAAGCGATACGTTTTTCTTGCTGAATCCATTAACGAATCGAATTTTACTCTGGTTCCGGAAATAAACAGAATGGGCGTAATGATCAAATAATACTTTAAAATTTTAATCATGCTAGAACAAATTAAAACAGAGAACATTCTGTTTCTCGACATTGAGACGGTAGCGCAGTCGCCAGACTTCAACATGCTGAACGAACAGGAAGGTAAGCTCTGGGCAAAAAAGGCCCAGCACCTGC
>JBIIMV010000158.1:0-4624 GCA_044337805.1 Bacteroidia bacterium | reverse complement strand
GATTTCTCCGGAACAATCCTCTGTAAACGAAGTGAGCAAAATATATCCGATGCTGTCTTGAACAAAAGCACTGTAGGGAACGCTTTTCACTTTGATTTCCTGCCTGGTAATACTGAATTCTCTTGCCGCTTCATTTTCTCTTGAAATGGTAACCTTCACAATGGTACCGGGCTGCCCCTTCAAGACCTTGCTAACCTCATCCGTATTCTTTCCCTTTACACTTTTACCGTCAACCTCCAGAATTAAATCACCTGCTTTAAGACCGGCAATCTGTGCAGGGAACCCTTCATAAGGCTCAGATATCATTACATATTCCTCTCTCTTTCTGATGGAAGCCCCCACGCCACCATACTGACCTGTTGTCATGAAACGATAATCTTCGATTTCGGATTCAGGTATGTAATTTGTATAAGGATCCAGGTTATTAAGCATGGCGTCGAGAGCCTTTTTCATTAGATCCCCCGGCTTGGTCTGGTCAACATAATTGCCATTGATTTCTCTGAAAACGGAGGAGAATATCTCCAAATCCTTCGATATCTCAAATAAATCGGGCGAGAATGAAAACCACGAGAGCGCAAGCAAAAAAAATGCAGGCAATGCAAATCTTCGACCGATGAAAAACTTTTTCATTTTGTAAAAATTATGGCACCGGATCATAACCATGATTCCCCCATGGGTTGCATGAAAGAATGCGTTTTACCAAAAGAATACCGCCATAAATCAAACCGTGTTTGCGAAGAGCGATGATTGCATATTCCGAACATGTTGGCGAATACCGACAAGAGTTAGGCAGCCAAGGCGAAACAAAAAGTTGATAGGCCCTAACCATCAAAATGAGCAAAAAAGAGAATGGCGCAAGAAGTATCTTGATTATTCTTTTGAGAATTCCCTGCATTCAGAATCGACAATTTTCTGTAAAGCTAATGCAAATAATTCTGAAACTTCTTTAAAATCAATATCAGAGGGACCTGAATAAATAAAAGCCATACCGATTGGCCTTTTCAGTAATGTAGCAACTTCGCGGTTTGACCGAAGGGCTTCCCGCATAATGCGTTTTATACGATTTCGTGAAATGGCCAGTGGTGTTTTTTTTTTGGGAACCGCGAGCAAGTAATGAATTCCTGCTCCGTCGCTTATTTCAGGTAAGAAAAGAAATTTTATCAAGAAGTGATTCATCTTGATTTTTTGGCCCGAATTAAAAATCAAGTCAATTTCAGCCCGTTTTTTAATGGGTCTGAAAACTACCGATGACTCCATTATTTGGATTTGTTAACCTTTGTCACGTATTGCTCAAGTGACATGGTCATGGAAGGGGCATTGGGGAGAGGCGCATGGATATCAACCCTCAGGCCATATTCCTCAGCCGCTCTCGCGGTTGTAGCACCAAAAGTTGCAATTCTGGTGTTGTTTTGACTGAAATCGGGAAAGTTCTGGAATAAAGATTTCAGGGCAGAGGGACTAAAGAAAACCAAAACATCATAATTTACATCTGCCAGATCTGAAAGATCGCTGCATACGGTTCTGTAAAAAACCCCCTTGGAATAATTTATTTTTAACTTATCCAATAGTTCAGGACCCTCTTCTTTGTGATTCTCAGAGCAGGGCAATAGGAATTTTTCTTCCTTGTGTTTCTTGATGAGTTCCATCAAATCAGAGAAGGTTTGTTTCCCGAAGAAAATCTTTCTTTTACGATAAACCACATACTTCTGCAGGTAATAGGCTGTTGATTCGGAAAGACAGAAATATTTAAGCGTTTCAGGAACCGTTATGCGCAACTCAGTGCACATTCTAAAAAAATGGTCGGCTGCATTCCTGCTGGTCAGGATAACCGCAGTATGCTCCAGAATATTTACTCTCTCTTTGCGAAAATCAGCAGCAGGAACACCTTCTATTTTGATGAATTCCCTGAAATCAATTTTGACCGCACATTTTTTGGCCAGCTCGAAGTAGGGCGATTTATCCGACTCAGGCCTGGGCTGAGTTACAAGGATACTCTTAACTTTTGGAGTGGTAGGTGACACGTTCCTGCAGTTGCTTCGTCAATAATTGCGGTTATCAGGCATATATCATCTTGATTAAGATGATTAATGGCAAAACTTCCAAAATGCAAAAATATAAAAAAATGTAAAAAAACGTGTTAAGCCCTTCGAATCTAACCGCGCTAACACCTCTGATGGTCTGAAAGATAAACATCAGAGCAAAAACTCCCAGGGTAGCATTACTGACCAAGGAAGTGTTTACAGGCTTAATGTAAGTTGAAATCATCGCGATGGCAAATAAGACCAGGCCCCCAATTTGATGTCCCAAAAACAAATTAAACAGGTAATCATTAATCTCTCGTTCAAGCCTTAGTAAGAAAGCCGCAATCTTGTGAATGAGAATCTTTATGAGGTAGTAAAATACAACAAAACACAGGAGAATTAAGAATGAATAAATTCCATGACCGAAGTGAAGATCTATGCCACGAATCTGAAAAATCCTTTGCAGCAAAAGAGTTGCAGAGATAAGAAAGGTAACGGAAAGCAGAACAGACACTCTCTGAGACAATGCATTTTCTTCACGTTGAATTTGATTGGCAATCCTCCTTAACAAAAAAGCACTGAAAAGAATTTGAACCCTCTTCCGGTAAACCATGCTGAGAACGCCAAAAATAAACAGCAAAGCAAAAACAACAATGGTGGTAAAATCTTGCTCAGATTTATGTATTAGACGCGGGGAACCGGATTTCACTTTCAGAAGATGTTCTGAAAATTCCCCGCGAATGTATACGGGAGAACCCTGTCCGGCACTTAATCCTACGGCGTAGTCCTTCAGTGATTTTGTGCCCGAAAACTTTTGCTTAATCAATGAGTCTCTTTGAGACGACCAAATACTATCCTGATTAAGCGTCAGGGAAAGCGGCCAATGATGCATAGTTGCTGAACCGGAATCATTTCCCGAATCAGCAGTGCCAAGGGCATTTTGCAGGGTTGTGCTATTCTCGCTGGGCTCCCGCATTCACGGCATCAGGATTTCCTGAAAACCAGGTATTTGGCGTCCACTTTAATCCGAATCACCTCTGCCAGGTTTTTTATTACAGCCTTTGGCCTGTCAATGTTGTGATCAACGAGCTTAGCGTCAAACTCGGATTTAAGATGAACCTCCTCTCCCCTAACTGTAATGGTTCCCTTAAAAGTGTAGGTCTTGGCAACTCCATGCATGTTCAATATCCCTGTGCAGGTGACCTGATAAGTGCCACTCTTGGTAAGATCCACGGCATCATTAATCTTGCCTTTAAAAGTAGAGACGGGATATTTGCCGGACTCCATGTAGTTTTCATTAAAATGCTCCTGCATGAGAGACTTTTCGAATGAAAAAGAGGTGTTCCTAACACTGAATATTACACTGTCACCTTTGATAATAGACAAAGCTGTTTTAGATTCAGCCTGTATATTTTCGATAGGAGTTTCTGAAAAAAATGAAATCAATACTTCGTCTTTCTTTGATTTCCAAACCTGTGCAGATGCACCAAAAGCCAGGAGGGAAAATAACAGCAGAGAGGGGATTTTCTTCATGAGATTGGATTTTGGACCTAAAGGTAATAATATTGTTACGAAACAAACGTTTCACCCTGATAGGTCGGTTCAACAATGAAGCATGTGTATTTTTTTTAATGTTTACTCATTGAATATTCCAAACCTCATTATATTTGAAGAATGATCGACTACAAAAGCGAGTTTGATTCCCGCTTCCGGGTGATACGGCAATACCTGTTACTTGCAGTATTTTCTTTTTCCTTACTCAACTCACTTCACTCCTTCTCTCAGCCTTGTCAGGGCATATTTTCTTTTTCCTCAAACATTACTCCCGCCAGTTGCAATGCCGCTGATGGTAGTGTTCTTGTCCAGGGTGTGACAGGTGGCACAGGTAATTACACTTTCAGTCTTTCGAATGGTCCCGGGCAAGTGCCAACGGTTCCTCCTTTAAACGATTTTCTTTTCACTAACCTTGGTGCGGGAAGTTATAGCGTAACCATTTCCGATGGCACGTGCGATACTACAATTACTGTTTTCGTTCCCTCCGCAGGAGGAATCAATGGCGCCTCTGTGCAGGTCACGAGCCCGGCTTGCAATGCTACCAATGGATCCATTTCGGTTAGCCCAATCCCTGCAGGCGCCACGGTGAATTCCTTTACCTTAAGTACAGGTCCTAATAATACCACAGGAAATTTTACAGGCTTGGGTTCCGGAAATTATTCTGTCATCATGATAGACGCCAACAACTGCACCTTCACGGTCTCGGGCATCACGCTATCTCAACCCGCCGGACCTGTCGACCTGGATATTACCTCAAGTGCCATCGTCTGTAGAGGTGGAACAGGAGTGATTGTTGTTAACAACGTTACAGGCGGACAGGGCCCGTTCAAATTTTCACTAAACGGAGCAGCATTCCAAAATACAAGCAGTTGGAATAGCGTTCTTCCGGGCACATACCTATTAACTGTCAGAGATAACAACGGCTGTACCTTATCAAGAACCATAGTCATTGATGAGGCGATAAGCGAGATAAAGGATTGTGACGCCGGACCCGATCTTGAGGTGAACTATGGCGAGAATATTACCCTTCAAGGAGTTCAGGGATCCGG
>JBIIMV010000157.1:0-4662 GCA_044337805.1 Bacteroidia bacterium | reverse complement strand
AGCTTACCGCCATAGCAGCTTTTATCGCAGCTTCTCCCATCTTTTTTCTCAACTCGTCAGTCATAAAAGGAGAGGGGGTCTCTTCAAGAAGTTTCTGATGACGGCGTTGAATGGAACAATCTCTTTCACTCAAGTGACATGCTTTTCCAAACTGATCCCCAACAACCTGGATCTCAATATGGCGGGGCTCCTCAATATACTTCTCCATGTACATGCCGTCGTTTCCAAAGGCTGCACCGGCTTCCTGCCTCGCACTGGCAAGGTGATTTTCAAGTTCTGATTCTTCCCAGACAATGCGCATTCCTCTTCCACCCCCTCCGGCAGTTGCCTTAAGGATAACAGGATATCCAATTTCCTTTGCACTTGATTTTGCATGTTCAAGATCCTCAATCAGTCCCTCTGAACCCGGAATTGTCGGCACTCCTGCAGCCTTCATGGTTGCCTTGGCTGTGGATTTGTCACCCATTTTTTCAATTTGCTCGGGTGTGGCTCCAATGAATTTTATGCCATGCTCTTTGCAGATATGACTGAATTTAGCATTCTCTGATAAGAAGCCATAGCCGGGATGGATGGCATCGGCATTGGTAATTTCAGCAACAGAGATGAGATTTGATATTTTCAGGTAAGAATCGCGGCTAGGCGGAGGTCCGATACACACCGCCTCGTCGGCAAATTTAACATGCAAACTTTCGCGGTCTGCTGTTGAATATACCGCTACGGTTTTGATTCCCATTTCACGGCATGTGCGAATGATGCGCAGGGCAATTTCGCCGCGGTTTGCAACCAGAATTTTCTTGAACATAAAAAAGGTTTTTGCTGAAAAATCAGGCAGGATCAACCAGGAAGAGTGGCTGGTCGTACTCGACAGGAGTGCTGTCGTCAACGAGCACCTTCACGATTTTTCCGCTGAGCTCAGATTCAATTTCATTGAAGAGTTTCATGGCTTCAATGATGCAAAGAACTTTGCCGGGCTTTATTTCGTCACCAACGTTCACGAATGTTGGCTTGTCTGGTCCACCGGACCGGTAAAAAGTTCCAATCATCGGGGCTCTGACGGTCATATATTTCGATTCATCAGAAGCAGATGCTGATTCAACTTTTGGGGGAGCGGTTGTGGGAGCTGCAACAGGAGCCTGGGCAACAGCAGGGGCTGCAACCGGAGCATGAATAATCGTTGGAACATGTTGCTGCATGACCGGTGCATCTCCCATTCCCGAAGGGTGGGTTGTTCGGATGACAAGTTTGAATCCTTTGCTTTCAAGTTCTACTTCCGAAACTCCTGATTTCGCAACGAACTTGATCAGGTCCTGTATTTCTTTAAGTTCCATCATGATTTACGCTTATTGCAGATTGCAAATGTAATTTTTTTTGTGGGTACGGGATGATTTTTCTCCTGTGCGTTGATAACCTATGTTTCTGAAAATCAAGGGTTAACAGGCATTGCGGCTGTTTTTGATTTTTCTCTTGGTAAAGGTCTGCCGGTTAATGCGGGTTATAAGCCCATTTAAGGTAAATGGAACCCCAGGTGAAGCCACCACCAAAAGCACTCAGAATCAGGTTCTGGCCCTTTTTAAGTTGCTTCTCATAATCCCACAACAAAAGGGGTAATGTTCCTGAGGTGGTATTGCCGAATCGTTCAATATTCATCATCACCTTGGATGCGTCGAGGCCCATTCTGGATGCAGTTGCATCAATGATTCTCTTGTTTGCCTGATGTGGTACAAGCCAGCTGACGTTGTCGGCTGTCAGTCCATTTCGTTCCATGATTTGGGCCGATACTTCAGCCATATTGGTGACAGCAAACTTGAACACGGTTTGACCTTCCTGATGCACAAAGTGCATACGCTTATCAATGGTTTCGTGACTTGCAGGGAAAGCAGAACCTCCGGCTTTCATGTGAAGAAAAGCCCTTCCGGCTCCATCTGAATGCATGATAGAATCCATGATGCCGCAATCTTCTTCAGTAGCTTCAAGAAGCACAGCTCCGCCACCGTCACCAAAAATGACACAGGTGGAACGGTCCGTATAGTCAATGATGCTCGACATTTTATCGGCACCGGCAACTATCACTTTTTTGCATGCACCGCTCTCAATAAATTTACTTCCGGTAACGAGGGAGTACATAAAACCACTGCAGGCCGCACCAATGTCGTAACTCCAGGCATTCTTTGCACCGATTTTATCACTTACCACGTTTGCACATGAGGGAAAGGGCATGTCGGGAGTGATGGTACCCACAATAATCATATCGATTTCCAGCGGACTTATCCCTCTTTTGTCCAGAATCTGTTGAATGGCGGGCACAATGATGTCTGAGGTACCTTTGCCTTCGCCCTTAAGTATTCTTCTTTCTTTGATTCCTGTCCTGGATAAAATCCACTCATCGGTGGTATCAACGAGTTTTTCAAGTTCCTGATTTGAGAGTATGTAATCCGGAACGTAACCTCCAACAGCCGTTATGGCGGCGTGTATTTTCTTCATCAGTTTAGGGCCTCCCTGATTTTCTCGTGTAATCGGCTCTCGGAAACGTTTTCAGAGAGCAGTATCATATTTTTAATTGCGGTGGGGCTGGATATGCCATGACCGATCAGCACCGGGGCGTTTATTCCCAGGATAGGTGTTCCACCATAGAGTTCGTAGTTAAACCTATCGAAATACGGGTCTGAGATTTTACGTTTTTTAATCATGACGTAAAATGCCTCGGCTTCTTTTAATACTACATTTCCTGTAAAACCTTCACATACCACAACATCGGCAAGATCACCAAACAAATCCCTGCCCTCCACATTTCCAATAAAACGGAAGTCTTTTGAATCTGTCATGAGGCCGTGAGCGGACTGAGACACGAGGTTACCTTTTTCGGGTTCTTCACCAATGTTCAGAAGCCCAACGGCAGGATCAGAAATATTAAGTACAAGTTTTGCGTAAAGTGAGCCCAGGAATCCGAATTGATAGAGAACATCCGGTTTGCAATCTGCATTGGTTCCCACATCGAGGATGACACCCACACCGCCATTTTCTTTTGGCAGCACAGAGGTGATGCATGGTCTGATGACACCCGGGATGGGTTTTAGAACCTGCATGGCACCGACGAGGACAGCACCGGTGTTCCCGGCACTGGAGAATGCGTCTATGCGACCTTCTTTCAGTGCCCGCATGCCAACCATGATTCCTGAATCAGGTTTTTGAACAACCGCTCTTGTAGGATGTTCCGACATGGCAATGACCTGCGATGCAGGTATTATCTCGAAATCTGCCGGAGAGGCTTTTTCCTCAGCGAGGGCCGACTCCATCAAGTCCGGATCGCCAATGAGAACAATTTTAGATCCTTCTTTAAGTTCGGGCAAAGCTTTGACAGCTCCACGAATGGTGGACAAAGGGGCATAGTCGCCCCCCATAACATCAAGACCGAGTCTAAGACCCCGCATCAGTGGCAGGAAACTTATTCGTCCTTGGTTCCTTTCATCACTTTACGACCGCGGTACATTCCTGTTTCAACGTTCACACGGTGGTAAAGAGACACGTCTCCGGTGTTTTTGTCAACAAAAAGCGTCGCAGGAACCGCTTTATCGTGGGTTCTGCGTTTGTCCCTTCTCGATTTGGATAACTTTCGCTTCGGGTGTGGCATGGTATCTGATTTTCAACGTTTCAAAAAAAATGTTTGTCGGGACTATTCCTCTTCCTTTTCCTCGTCCGCGTCTCCAACTGAAAAATCAGAAAGGCGGCTTAGGGTTTCCTGATCACAAAGTGTTTTATCACCTGTAATCTCACAGGGGATAATTCTGATGGGGAGATTGAGACAGGCTGTTTCATAAACAAACATGGACAGATCTGCTTCATCTTCCTGAGGACCTATCAGGATGATTTCGGCATCCGGATTTTCTTCGTTTCCACCCTGAGAACGCCTGATAACGACTTTCGCGGTTTCGGGCAAATGCAGCGGTGCTTCTACAAGGCAGCGGTCACAAGTGAGCTTCAGCAGACAATCAAGATGGAGGTCAACCTCCATCAGTGAAGGTCCTTTCTGAACCTTGGCTGTCACACGTATTTCACCATCAGAGATGAGTGATTCAGGAATAAGGTCAAAGAACGGCTTACCCAGCAGGTACTCGAATTCATAGAATCCCGGTTCCAGGGAGGTAAACGGTAATATTACACCGGTTTTTCTGGCCTTCATCTTTAATTCGAGCCCGCAAAGATAGAAAATTATCAATTATATGAGTCGGTCATCTCATCTTTCAGGCCTTTTATAGTTCCTTTGTAGCGTGTTTCAGGTCATCAACCGAACGGCGGCTGCCATACTGTTCGATACTTTCACTTCCGGCTATCCGCTGGATCAGGCCATCCGGTTTCATTTCAAGGCTTTAGGCAAAGGACTTGGCAATGACAACAAGGAGAAGATTTTGTTTCGTGTCAACACCGTTTGTCACCATTTAAGGACACTCTGCGCGGCAACCGGAATTCAAGAGCCCGCAGACCTGCGGCATTGGGCAGAGCTGCTCCATGCTGCCCGTGTCATGAAGGCCGCAAATCCTGATGAAAAAGACCTGCCCCTAAAAAGAAAAATCCAAAAAATATCGACAGTTCCTGCCTTGGGTCTGGGCTGGACAGATGAAATTTACCAGTTGGGAGCTACAGAGTGGGGGGCAGCGAGTTTCGCTG
>JBIIMV010000155.1:0-4676 GCA_044337805.1 Bacteroidia bacterium | reverse complement strand
GAGAAACGAAAATGGATGGTATTGGGCGAATCCAGCGTTTTTGTTGCGATATTGATCCTTGGTGTATACCGTACCTTGCGTTCTCTTAGAAGAGAAACTAACCTCGCCAAGCTGCAACGTAATTTCTTAATGGCCACTGCACACGAGTTACGAACGCCGGTGGCATCAGTAAGGTTGCAACTGGATACTATTGTTCGTCACAGATTAGACGCAGACCAGACAGAAAGGTTAATTCAACATGCTCGTGCAGAGACAGAACGTCTTGAATTGCTCATTGAAAAGGCCCTGATGGCAACAAGGCTTGAAAATGGAAGCTATCCAATGAACCCCGAGCCTTTTTCACCGGCAGACCTAATCAGTCAAAAGCTTCAATCGTCTTTTTTAGAGCATATAAGCAACAAGAAAATCACCATTGACGCGCCCGACAAAAGCCATGTTGTAATGGATAAAACTGTTTTTACTTCTATCTTTTCAAACCTTGTTGAGAATGCTTTGAAATATGGTGGTGCTGAAGGTCAGGTAGAGGTGAAACTTGAATTAACTGAATCTCAGCTGAGATTAGTGGTTTCTGATCAGGGCCCCGGCATAAATGAGCGTGATTTAAAGTTAATTTTCAATCGTTTTTACCGTTCCGGAAATGAAGAAACAAGAAGCGCGAAAGGAACCGGGTTGGGTTTATTTATCGTGTCTCAGCTAGTGAAGGCAACGAGAGGCAGGATCAACGTCGTAAACCGTTCTCCTTCAGGAGCTGTTTTTGAAGTATTAGTTCCTCTTGGCTAAGTCATTTTCTTTATTCAACTTTCTTCTGTCTAACTTTGTCTTTTCAATTCTATGAAATTAAAAACCGGACTCATTATTCTTGATGGATGGGGTATTGGCGCCAACAACGCCCAGAATGCCATTGAGCTTGCAAAAACTCCGGTGATGCGAGCTATTACAAGCCAGTACCCTCACGCAACCTTGCTTACCTCTGGTGAAGATGTAGGTTTGCCTGAAGGACAAATGGGAAACTCGGAGGTCGGACACCTTAATATTGGCGCCGGTCGTGTGGTTTTTCAGGATTTGGTAAAAATCAATGTCGCCATACGTAATCGTGATTTCTTCCGAGAAAAGGTCCTTTTAGAGACCTTCCGTTATGCCAGGGAGCAAGGAAAAACCCTGCACTTGATGGGGCTTCTTTCTGATGGAGGGGTTCATTCCCATATTTCTCATCTTTTCGCCCTATGTGAATTTGCAAGATTTGAAGGAGTGAAGGATATCATGATTCACGCTTTTACTGATGGAAGAGATACTGACCCCCAGTCGGGTCTTCAATACCTAACTTCTCTAACAAATTTTCTAAATGCTAATCCGGGTTGCGGAAAGTTGGCCTCTGTTTGTGGAAGATACTATGCCATGGATCGCGATAATCGATGGGAAAGGGTCAGACTTGCCTGGGAAATGCTGGTTCAGGGTCGAGGCGCTCCAACAAAAGATTTTTTGCAGGAAGTCCGCAGCTGCTACGAAAGGGGGGAGACGGATGAATTTATAAAGCCACTTGTCGCCGTGGATGATTTTGGTATGCCACTGGCACCGCTTAAAAAGGGTGATGCAGTGCTATGCTTCAATTTCAGGACGGATAGATGCCGCGAAATTACTCAGGTTCTGACACAACAGGATATGCCTGATTTTGGTATGCATCGCATCGATCTCCACTATGTTACCATGACGAGATACGATGAGAAATTTCGCGATGTGCGGGTGATCTATGAAAAGGATAATTTGTCTATGACGCTGGGCGAAGTAATATCCTTACACGGAAGAATGCAACTACGGATTGCTGAGACTGAAAAATACCCTCACGTAACATTTTTCTTCAGCGGAGGCAGAGAAGAGCCTTTCGCAGGAGAAAGCAGAATCATGGTACCTTCTCCTAAGGTCCCTACATACGACATGCGGCCTGAAATGAGTGCTGACGAGGTGAGCAATAGAATCATTGAATTTTTAGGTCAGCATCAACCTGACTTTTTCTGTCTGAATTTTGCCAATCCGGATATGGTTGGACATACAGGGGTAATGCCGGCGGTAATAAAAGCTGTTGAGAAAGTTGATGAATGCTTGGGAAGAGTCATTGAGGCAGGTCAAAATGCCGGCTACGAGTTAATCGTTATCGCCGATCATGGCAATGCAGATTTTATGGTTAATGCCGATGGTTCACCGAATACTGCACATACTACGAACCCTGTACCTTTTATTCTAATTTCCAATCGTATTGCAGAGGTAAATCCCGGTCGACTGGCTGATATTGCACCAACGATTCTTGCACTAATGGATATTCCACAACCTGCTGAAATGACAGGTGTTTCGTTGATTGAAAAGAAAAATAATTAGTCTTTGTTCTCCCAGCTAAGAAACGCCTCTGCCATTACCATGTCTGAAGGAGTGGTAATCTTAATATTCTCACGATTTCCTTCGGTGAAAAATATCTTGTTCCCATCGGCTTCATAAACCGTCGCATCATCAGTGAAACGATGGTCATAGGCTTGTTGATAAGCCTTTTTTATTAAATCAGCACGGAAGCATTGTGGGGTCTGCACAAGAAAATAATCATTTCTGTTTACCCATGATAAACGATCTGCATCTTCTTTCTTTCTGAGGCTGTCCTGAACAGGAATAACCGGAATGCCTGAGCTGCTTTCCTCTGCCTTTTTAAAGGCCTGCGATATGGTTTCTTTACTCACCAGAGGTCTAACACCATCATGTATAGCGATTAGGGTATCAGATTGACTTATGCTCTGAAGTCCTTGGCGAACCGAATGAAACCGCTGATCTCCGCCTGCTACAACATTAATATGATGCCCCATTCCGTATTTATCCCAAAGTGCTTGCCAGTAAACAAGTTGATTGCCTGGTAGCACCAGGGTAATTTTCATTCTGTCATCATAATCAAGAAAACGATAAATTGAATGAACAATAACAGGCTGACCTCTGAGTAAAAGGAATTGTTTGGGCAGACTCGTACCCATTCTGAGGCCTGATCCACCGGCCACGATGAGCGCGTGCTTCTCCATTATAGGATGAGCATGGCGTCTCCGTATGATAGGAAACGGTATTTTTCTTTGATTGCAGTTTTGTAAGCCTCCAGCATCAAATCATATCCTCCAAATGCACTTACCATCATGAGCAGTGTACTCTCCGGCATATGGAAGTTCGTTATCATACAATTTGCAATACTGAAATCATATGGAGGGAAAATAAACTTATTTGTCCATCCGCTGTAGGGCTTTAACCTTTCGTTGGTACTCACCGATGTTTCGATGGCTCTCATGACGGTTGTACCGGCGGCACAGATTTTTTTTCTGCTATCTTTTCCTTTGTTAACGATGTCTGCAGAGGCCTGGGTAATGATAACCTGCTCTGAATCCATCTTATGTTTGGTGAGGTCTTCAACTTCGACCGGCCTGAATGATCCAAGCCCAACATGAAGGGTGATCGGAGCGAAGTTAATTCCTTTTAACTCCAAACGCTTTAATAGTTCACGGCTGAAATGCAGTCCTGATGTGGGGGCTGCAACCGCTCCCTCGTGCTTGGCAAAAACAGTTTGATACCGCTCTGCATCTTCAGGGGTGGGCTTTCTTTTGATGTACTTTGGAAGAGGAGTCTCTCCGAGCGCTTCAATTGTGTTTTTAAATTCTTCGTAGGAGCCATCAAAAAGGAACCTCAGGGTGCGCCCTCTCGAAGTGGTGTTATCGATGACCTCAGCCACCAGACTGTCGTCTTCTCCGAAATAAAGTTTGTTCCCGATTCTGATTTTTCTTGCAGGGTCAACAAGAACATCCCAAAGTCTACTTTCACGATTTAACTCGCGAAGCAGGAAAACTTCGATTTTCGCACCGGTCTTTTCTTTGTTTCCATACAATCGAGCCGGGAAAACTTTAGTGTCGTTGAGAATCATGACATCCCCGTCGTCAAAATACGAAAGGATATCTTTGAAAACTTTGTGCTCAATTGTTCCTGTTTGACGGTTTACAACCATAAGACGAGCCTCGTCTCTTTCTTTAGCAGGAAATTCAGCGATTAAATCCTTGGGAAGGTTGAAGGTGAATTGTGAAAGTTTCATTGAAAAATTTTACGGAATTTTTCCGGGCTGCAAATATAGTTTAATTGCTACTCGTTTGCCGGCATAGCCAAAAAAAATATGAGTGCTAAATTTCGGCAGGATTTTTTGGAAACAAGGCTTTTAGCTCTTCTACATTGAGGCATTGCTCAATGGAATATGGACCTATGGCAATTCTCCTCAGCTTAAGCAGATAACCTCCCGTGCCTGCTTTCTGCCCTAAATCTCTGGCCAAAGACCGAATGTAGGTTCCTTTGCTGCAGGAAACATGAAAGTCAATGAGAACTTTCTCGGAGTCAGGTCTAAAATTTGAAACAAGGAAGGTATTGACAGTTACCGAATGAGACTTTATCTCAACAGGCAATCCGGCTCTTGCCATATTGTAGGCGCGTTTCCCTCCAATTTTTTTTGCAGAAAATACAGGGGCAGTCTGTTCATAGGTTCCTGTAAGTTCTTTTGCCCAGGCTTCCACTTTTTCAGGAGTCAAATGGCTTGTGTCGGTTTGACTGTCTTCAGCAGTCTCAAGATCGAAGGACGGGGTGGTGGCCCCCAGACAAATAGTTCCGCTGTAGGCTTTGGG
>JBIIMV010000154.1:0-4685 GCA_044337805.1 Bacteroidia bacterium | reverse complement strand
GTTGTTCATCGAAATACAATTCAAAGCCTCCTGCTCCGGTGTAGCCGGTGGCAGAAATAATGACGTTTGAAACGCCGGCAAATACTCCCCTGCGAAACGTGTAATAACTGATCGAGGATAAGTCTTCTGAGGTCAGGCTCTGCAGCAAACGCGCCGCATCCGGACCTTGAACAGCGAGCAATGCCGTACGGTCAGAGATATCTTTCATCTCTACCCCCCACTCGTTGTGCTTGCTGATCCAGTTCCAGTCTTTCTCCATGTTCGATGCATTCACCACCAGCATATAGGTTTCTGCATCGAGGCGGTACACCAGCAGGTCGTCTACAATGCCGCCGGTATCGTTGGGCATGCAAGAGTATTGCACCTTTCCATCTGTGAGTAAGGATGCATCGTTTGAGGTCACCTTCTGCACCAGGTCGAGGGCATGCGGCCCTTTGAGAATAAATTCTCCCATGTGGCTAACATCGAACATGCCTGCAGCCTGGCGCACGGCCATGTGCTCTTCTGTAATGCCTGAATACTGCACAGGCATCTCATAGCCTGCAAAGGGAACGATCTTGGCACCCAGTGCCACATGAATATCGTAAAAAGGTGTGCGTTTCATTCTTTTTTTGTTGTTGCAAAGGTGATTATTTCGGTCTGAATAACGAAAGGAAATTCTCTTTGTTCGAGAGAACGCTGTAGTGACTAATGATTTTTCGCCTTGTCTCGCGGCTCAAACGCTCCCTCAATGACTCATCCTGCATCAAGCGGCGTAATGCATGCTCCCAATCTTTCTCGCTCCTGCAAATAAAGCCGTTCTGCTCATGATCCACGATCCGGGTGTTCACTCCCACGGGCGACACCAGCGCGGGAATGCCCAGCGACATGTACTGTAGTGCCTTAAATCCGCACTTGCCCTCCGACCAGGGATCTTCTTCCAGTGGCATCACCCCTACCGTAAAACTCAATAGGTCTTCAATCTCGCTCTCCTTCTTCCATGGCCTGAAGATCATTGACTTCAGACTGATGTCCGGCGCCCGGTCGGCAATCACCACAAAGTCAAATTCGAATTCCTTCTCAAGCCTCTCCAGCACCGGCACCAACAGCCTCAGATATCGGGTGGTGGAATGTGAGCCGGTCCAGCCAATCACAAAACGCCCCGCCCTGCCGGCACTCACCCTGTTGTGGTAGTTTTCGGTATCAATGGTGGTGGGATTGTACACCACATTTTTGTTGTATTGAGCGGCAAAGCGACAGAGGTAGTCGTTGCCGCAGCTCACCTTCCATGCCCATTGCATGGTGTTTATGCTGTTGCGGTGGCGCTTCAGGAAGGCGAAAAAACGGTTCGATTCAGAATAGTTGGGCAACCAGATGGCATCGTCGAAATCGAAAATCACTTTCTTCTTCGCCACACGGGTAATGAAGTATTCAATCAGGGGTGGGCCCATAGGCGTGGCCTCGCGGTGTATAAACACATAGTCGAATTCACGTAAACGCAACAGCAGCAACACACGGCGACGAAAGCCGTTGGCTATGCTCAGAAATTTTCGAAAAAAACGTCCGGGCTTATACAGAATGCTCCACGCTTTGTCGGTGAGAAAGCTGTGACATTCATATCCATATCCGGCCTCCTCCATGGCATACAGATATTGAGCGAAGCGGAAACGCTGGCTCGGCGCCTCATGGAGCGGATATGGCATCAGGAAAAGTACCCTGCCCGCGCTCATCCGTGCACAGTTTCTTTCTTGCCATAAGACTGTATGATGGATGCTTCGAAATCGAGCATCTCCTGCCAGCGTGCATCAACATCCTCGTCCGGAACATACTTTCTTGCAAAAGAAATAAAGAGGGTATAGTGGTTGGCCTCTGAAATCATCAGCTCATGATAAAAAGCAGATAACTCAGCATCGCCAATATTTTCGGAGAGCACACGAAAACGCTCGCAGGATCGGGCTTCTATCATGGCCGCTACCAACAGGCGATCGAGCAGCTGTCTTTCTCTCGAATGCCCTGAACGAATGAACTTGCGCAATTCATTCACATAAGGGTCTTTGCGTTCCTGTCCTAAAGTATAGCCGCGTTTCACAATCACCTCGTGCACACGCTCAAAATGCGAAAGCTCCTCTCGGGCCAGCTCCAGCAATGCCGTCACCATCTCCGGATACTGCGGATAACTGACCACCATGGAAATAGCATTCGAAGCGGCTTTCTGCTCACACCATGCATGATCGGTGAGAATCTCAGGAATGTTGGCCTCTACAATGCTTACCCAACGCGGATCTGTAGCGAGTTTAAGTCTAAACATGCCACAAAAATAATAAAGCAGTCCACATTCTGCCTATCAAAGAACACAGGGTTTATGCTTCACGCAAAAGGGGGGCACCTGCCCGGCAACGGCAGGATTTTTTCGCGAAGAAAATGGCAAACCGGGAAATTCAGGCTCTTGCAGCCTCACAGATCCAAAACAAGTCCCATCACCAAAAAATCCCGCCCTGTTTCATCGTTGATACGGTAGTCGAACTGGTAGAGGTAACCTGGCATTAGGCTAAGGTGATCATTGATTTTCACAGATAGCCCTGCCTGAGAACGAATTCGCTCAAAATAGGCAGCTCTGTTGGTAAAGAACAATTCACATGAAGCCTGAACATGCAAACGGGAACCGCTTTTCACGACGGGATGGCTGAGCTGAAAACGATAGCGAAAACGGTTGCGGTAACCATTCGAGGTGAAGCGCATTTCGTAACGGTACCGGTGTTCGATTTTCAGAAGACCCATTTGTTGTTGCACCTGCACCTGCGGCCAAAGCCGAAACTCATCGTTGTTCTTTGGCCCCAGAAAATCGCCTCCGCTGCGGTAGGTGTCGTAATCGCCGGCACCAAGACCCAGCACCAGGTCGGGTCGCCATTTCCAAAGCAGCCATGCCTTGTATTCATGGTAATGAAAATGATCGTACAAAAGGAGAGAACGCAATTGCCCCTCTGCCTGTATGCTCAGGCTATTATTGAAGCTATGACGAATCTGCAGGGAATTCCAGCTGCCTGCCTGAACAAGCTGGCAACAGAGTATAAAAAGATAAATAAAGCGGACTGGTTTCAAACGAAAAAAAATCCTGCCGACCGGTTTAGTAAATTCACTTATTTTATACTTCATAAACAAAAAAACTATTCACCTTCGGGACGTGGCTTTCTGCCGAATATCGGAAAAAGACGAAGTATACGTTCGGTCGTTTTAAGTAAGTAATAGCTCATGAAGTTCTGTATTTTCATGCGCATGCTGAGCCTTTGCATCCATTGTTGGGCCTGAATTTTTTTGGAATTTTGAAGCAGGCTGTTCAGCTCGGTGTGCAGCTCCCGACAGAAGGCATCATGGGTGATGGCAAGATTGGCTTCAATGCTCATGAGAGCGCTGAGGTTGTTCATGTTGAATGAACCGATGGTAGACCATTTACGATCAACCACTGCAACCTTGGCATGCATCACCGAAGCCTGCCACTCGTAAATCTCAATGCCTGCATTCAGCATCACCGGATAGAGATAGGCACCGGCGGTGTAGAACACAGGTATATCAGACTTTCCCGCGAGCAGCAGCTTCACCTTTACGCCGCGCCTTGCAGCACCCAGCATCACCCTGAGCATACGTATGCCGGGCATGAAATAAGGAGACACGATGATGACTTCTTCAACCGATGATTTGATTGCCTTGCGGTAAGCACGCAAAATCTGCAACTTGTTACGAAAGGCATCGTTTCTCAGCAACCGAACCTCGGAATGCCGGAGCGCCGGAAACAACGTGATGCGCTGAAACTTTCGACCAAAAAGGCGGTGACACCAGTGAGCAGCAACCTGCGCTGCCTGTCCTTCATGCACGACCGCATAATCAAGCCATGCGGGCTCACCTTCTTTGCCATGATATTTTTCTGCGATATTGATGCCACCGGTAATCATTCTTTTGCTGTCGGCAACCATGATTTTATGGTGCAGCCTTCGTCCGGGATTGATAAGTTCCGAAGAGAAGACCTTACCAAAAAAACGGAATGCCACACCCGAGGCCTGAAGGCGCGCAACCCATGCAGCAGGCAAAGCGGCAGATCCGATACTATCGAGCATCACCTCTGTTTTCACACCGCGCTTCGCGGCCTCACACAGCGCCTCAAGCACAGTGGCACCGGTATTATCGGCTTCAAGGATATAGGTATGAAAAACCAGCGATTCTTTCGCACTGCGGATCAGCAGAAGGGTTTCCTGAAAAAATTCATCACCTGAACGTATCAGCCTCAGCATATATATTTTTTATGATGAATAAATTGAAGGAAGCCACTATTTAGCATAGAAGCTCAAAGATAGAAGATACAAGGCAGCGGGCGAAAGAGTTCATCCGTTTCCTGAGAATGATAGGGGAAAAAGAATGTGGCGGATATAGCGCAGGAATGGGAGATTTGAGGAATGGGAATATTGGTTAAGGATGATGGTATTTTAACCACGCAGTTGACGAATGGGTTCGTTAATGGTTTAACCATATTCTATAAATATGTCACCCCTACGTGGTTGGATTGGTGGACGATTTAAACATATTCTATAAATATGTCACCCCTATGGGGTTGGCTTTGTCGATGATTCAATATATGTTTTTAGTCAGCCATTCGTTGAAGAACAATCTATTTAAGGCTTGAAATAAAGCACAGTTCTCACCAACCAATACCCATT
>JBIIMV010000153.1:0-4693 GCA_044337805.1 Bacteroidia bacterium | reverse complement strand
CAATCCTATACCTATTATTATGCATTGAAAATGAATGCCTGTGCATATCACTTTGACAAAGATGGACATATCAAAAACAAAGGCATTGTAAAAGAATTTGCAAAAAACTGGCATGCCTTCGATCCCATGAAGGATCTTGCCATATTCGAAGATTTTGCAAAAAAATCAAATTTCAGAGCGTTTTATAAAAATCATCAACCCTATTATGATGCTTTAATAAAAACATACAATCAGTTAAATCCGATATCGAAAATGCAAACCTGGTTAGACAAAAAATTTAGCTTTGGTTACGGATCGTATGTGGTCTATTTTTCTCCGTTCGTTTATGGCGCACATTCTACACAAAACATTGCCTCAAATGGTTTTACGCAATCGTTTATGTTCATTGCGAAAGCAGAAACAGATAAGGCATTATCACCTGTCATGAATGAATTAGTAGAAAGTCGTGTTGTTTTTACCGAAATTGATCATAATTATGTAAATCCGGTTTCAGATAAATTTATTCAAAGGATAAACCAGGCATTTTCGAACAGGGAAAGATGGGCAAAAGGCGAGGTTACCAGTCCATATAAGAATCCATATATGGTCTTTAATGAATATATGACCTGGGCGGTATACTCCCTTTATCTCCACGATAATTATTCGGAAAAAGATATAAGAGAATACATGCCGAAATTTGAAAATCAAATGGAAGAAAGCAGAGGCTATGTTGCATTCAGAAAATTTAATGGGGCGCTCTTGAAAAAATATCAGGAAGACCCAAATATTGGCATGCACGATTTATATACCTTCATATTGGACTGGGCTGACAAGGAAAATAAATAAAGACCGGCGCTTTTTTCATATTTACAGCTAAAAGCGCCTGTCAGCTCATAAATGAATCATGAAAACCCATCTTGTTCCTTTTAGTTTAGACTTTGAATTTTTCTGCTTTCGTTAAAGTTCTGAGTAACCATCTGCCCGGTGAACGATAACGGGAAAATGATTTTCATTCACTGAATGCAGACATGGCTTGGGATTCTCCCGAACTTATTTCAGAAAAACGATCATGTTTTTCGTAATTGTAAATGGGATTGTCCGGGAACAGGGATTCACATTTTCTTCCCGACTTACTTATTGATTTCTGAGGAAGAAGAGGTATCTGAAGAAACATTCAGTTTCCAGGGTAAAGCCCACGACAAACCGCAGTTTAGATTCATGGCGAAGCCCTTGTCCGCAAGCCAGGGATATGCAGTACCGGAGAGGGCGGATGAATAATTTCCTGAATAGTAAACAGGAAACCATTCGGCCTGAATAAATATTGCGAGCTGTGTTTTACTCCAAATAAATCTGTAGGCACCTTCTGTATGAATACCCCAATTAAAGAAAGCGGGCCTGTAAGAAACACCTTCTTCCAGCTGCAGGGGCTGTGCATATTTGTTAACAGAAAAAATATGCAATCCGGCGATGGGTCCTGCCGATAGATGAATACCATGTTTGCCTTCCGGCCACAGATCTATGCCAATGGCCGGCAATAGGTTGATGCGGTGCAAGGCTACATCAATAAAATCGGGCCGAGAATGAGAAGCCGTAAAACGCGACCAGGATATCATGGTGGTGTATACAGGAAAAGATTTTTTGTTGGCAAACCTTGCACCAAGCTGGAAGAAAAACCCATTGCGCAGGAGTGAAACGCCGGAATCATTGCTCAGGCGGGTAAACGCATAGTTTCGGTGGATGTTATCCAGCAAGGGACTATGGTTTCGGGAGTAACCAGCATTGACTTTCCATTCACCGGCAGAGAAGGCCATTTGAAAAGAGAATGCCATGAGATAAAAAAGATAACTTTTCATGAGAACAGCATTTCATGAGTGGCCCTTACGGCGGTTTCGATGGCACCATGCACGGTGGAATTGTGTCCGTTAAAATGAGTGGCCTCGCCGGCGAAGAATACCTTATTGTCTATGGGTGCTGCGAGATTTTTTCTTGCACCTGAAGTATTTTTGGCTGCATAGCTGTAGGCACCACCTATCCAGGGTTGATCCTTCCAATTCATTAAGGTATAGGATTGGAAAGCACCGGAGGCCTGACCGGAAAACATCATATCAAGTCCATCGAGAATTTCTCTTACAACACCGCCGCCCGACACCAGAAGTTTTTCAGCAGCTTCTCCACAAACGAAAGCAGTAAGGACGAAGGGACCACCCGGCGGTACGGTCAGAGGAACCCAGCATTCTGGCACCAATGGATGACCGAATAGAGAGCCCATATTTGGTGGCCAGAAGCGTGTTCTAAAGTACATGACCACCTTTAATCCCGCATCCATACCCAAGGCAGAGATGGCATCCTTTTTTTCTTTGGGCAAGGCGGGATTAAAAGCCGGAATAGACTGTTTGAGCATGGAAAGAGGCACGGTCACCAGCACTTTGTCGAAAGCGGCTCTGTTACCATCCCAATCGATCAGCGTGACCTGAGCATCACGGTAGTCGATATTTCTGACAGGCTTATCGAAACGGATGAAATTCTTTACCTTATCATAAACAGGCACAAGAAGGCTGCGGTAGTCAGCACCTGTGAGAACAATACTATCTTCACCTGAGGACCAGGCACGGTCTTCCTCAGAAATTGCCTTAAGACTAAGACGACCGACAGAAGTTCCTCTTTCATTGCCCACCAGGGCATTGAAGAGATTCTGATATTTTTCAGAAAGACCGTTACCGATAGCCCAGCTGAGCGGGTCGGTATCCGGGAGTTGGTTATCTGAAGCGATAAGGTCAATTAGTTCACGGACCTTTTTTATATCGGGATCTGAACCTTGAGAAGAGAGAGCCAACAACTGACCATCGAGATAGAAAAAATCTTCCTGCTCCTGCATATCAGACCATGTGGCGCCCGATTGGATAAGCCATTCGAAGAGGATAGAGTTTTTGCCATGAATCTCCTCAGCCCCGAGCTCGACCGGAAATCCCTTGTCGTTGTTCGAAAAAATCCGGCCGAAAGCGGAGTCGGAAGCCTCCCATATTTCAACCTCAACACCCTGAAGCTTAAGCAGGGCGGCGGCATATAAACCGGCGGCACCGGCACCCACGACGCAGACCTTGCCCGAAAAAGAAGGCTGTTCGGTTTTAGAGCATGAAATCAGAGACTGATTGGCAAAAGCGAGCAGGCCAAGACCACCAAGATCTCTTAAAAACCAGCGTCGGGAAATTTTAGTGCCATTCATAACACAAAAATCCCTTTTTTTACGTTAATGTGGCGCATGATGGCAAGAATCTGTTTGTTGATACTGATTTTTTCGGGGATAAGCGGGCTTTTTGCACAAAGCATGCACGGTTTCAGAGCGGCAGCCGTAAGCACCCGTAATGGTCCTGTGAAGCTCGATAGCCTGAGCATTATGCCGGGCAGCCTGCTTGTGCATGACCCGGCGGGAATTGAACGCAGCTGCCTGATACTTGATGAAGTAAGTGCCACCCTGAAATTCAGTGAGAAATGTGTATGGCCAGACAGCATCATCGTATATTATAAACCATTATATATTAACTTAGACAGAACATTCTCACATAAAGACCTTAGCAGGGCAGAGCAGGGCGACAAAAAGTTTCAGGACCCCTTCACCATTGTATACCGCAGAGAAGATCAGGATATTTTTGGTTTACAGGGATTGAATAAAAGCGGGAGCATCACACGAGGCATCACTTTTGGTAACAATCAGGACGTGGTAGTAAATTCGAATCTTAACTTACAGTTAAGCGGCAGACTAAGTGATAAGACAAGCATAACGGCAGCGGTTGCAGACGACAACATACCCATACAACCCGAAGGCAACACCCAGCAGTTACAAGAGTTTGACCGCGTTTACATTAAAGTAAATGACGATCGTTCAAGCCTTGTGGCAGGCGATTTTCAGCTATCGCGGCCAAATTCACATTTTATGAATTATTACAAGAGGGCACAGGGAGGCTGGTTGAGAACGGGCACAGATTCATTGAGAAAGGGGCAACCTATTGTAAAAGCGGAAGTGGCAACCGCGGTATCGAGGGGAAAGTTTTCCAGAAATGTATTTTTCGGAACAGAAGGCAATCAGGGGCCTTATCGTTTAAAGGGAGCAGATAATGAAGCTTTTATTATTGTGCTAAGCGGAACCGAACGCATTTATATCGACGGGCAGTTGCTGATTAGAGGGCAGGAGAATGATTACATCATTGATTACAATACGGCCGAAGTGACCTTCACTGCGAGACGACTCATTACCAAAGACAAGCGTATTATTGCAGAGTTTCAGTATGCAGAGCGGAATTATGCAAGATCGCTATTTGTAGCGGGAGCCGGCGTGAGTAAGGGGCATTGGCAATTCAGGACTCATCTATTCAGCGAGCAAGACAATCGCAACAAGCCCCTTTCCTTTAGTCTTGATGCCGGCAAGCGCGAAATTTTACGCAACGCCGGAGACAGTGCAAACCGGGCGGTGATTCAGCTTATTGACACCGTGAGTTACAGCGACGATCTGATATTGTACACGAGCCGGGATACCATCGTGGGAGGAATAAGTTACAAAGGCATATTGGTATATTCCACCAATCCTGAGCTCGCCTTTTATCGTCCGGTATTCTCGATTGTTGGCACAAACAAAGGAAATTACCGTCAGATCAACACCACTGCCAACGGAAAGGTATTTGAGTGGGTAGCACCACTTGACGGAATTCCCCAGGGCGAC
>JBIIMV010000152.1:0-4708 GCA_044337805.1 Bacteroidia bacterium | reverse complement strand
CTTCGGTTGTAGATACAAACTTCATCAATCAATCCTCTGAAGGTTCTTGCCGAACTATTAGGGTCGTTTCCAATGATGAGAGGTGCATCAAAAGCTTCTGCAGGGTGCGATGTGTTGCGTTTGAAAGGAACCCCATTCAGGTAAATGATGGCAGAGTCGGGAAAAATAACGAGAGCGATGTGATTCCATTCATCAGGGGTCACAAAAGGACCACCGGTCCAGCCCCAGTTTCCTCCATCGTAATGATAGGCCAGCTGCATGTAGGTTGAATTAAAGCCCAGACCTGTAGTTGTGCTGCCACCGCGGAAGAAAAGGATACCTGCCCAGTCGGGCTGAGTGGCTTCAGGCTTTATCCATGCGCTCATGCTTACATGATTGGTATTCAGGTTAAGTGCTGAAGAGGCAGATGCATACTGCCCATCAGCCGTTTGCCCCATGGCCAATCCGGGAATGGTATCGGCGTTGCAGGTATTTCCTACTGTAATAAGACCGGGAGCGGAGATAGAATCTGTTCCAAGGCTGTCGCTGACCTGAAGACTAACAGAATAGGAGCCTGTATTTCCGAAAACCACTTTAATGTTTTCGGCATTGTTGGAACTCAGATACTGAGGAGCAGGACTGATGCTCCAATGAAGCGTGGCATTGCCGTAAGCGGATGAATAGTCACTAAAATAAAAGGTATCGCGGGCGCACCCTGAGGATAATTTATCTGCCATGAGCTGTGCCTGAGGCGGACCCAGTTCAAAAAATGGAGCCTGCCATACACTGCGGTTGGAAGCATTTCTGATTTTACCTCCTTTGTACCAGGGAACCAGTTTCAGGCTGGAGGTGCTTGCGGGAAGGCTGTCGGCATAAATTTGCCAGTCGCTCATGCTGTTGTTTCTGTAATACACCGTTTTATTGGTCCCCAGCCATACACCGCCGTCGGTGCCTCGCTGATGTACGATAGACTGCATCGTTTGACCATTCAGTATGGCCGAAGTATAGTTGCTCCAGCTCGCACCTCCATCGCTTGAACGGAACACTTTAAAGTTGTTCGTTGATCCTGCGGAAGAAAGTAATGCCAGCCAAATATTATCTGACTGGTGTTCATCAATGGTTATGTCAATTTGCCGTGAGGTGTTGTTGTTTATGGCGCTTGCCGGAGGTGTTACCGAGGTCCAGGTGTTTCCGCCATCAATGGTCTTGTAAACCAATCTTTGTCCGGCAGGAGGTGAATACACCACATACATCTTCAGCGGATTATCGATGGCAATTTCAAGATCGGTAATCAGTCCGTTTCCTGAACCAAAAGTGTAAAGGGCGTTCCAGCTGAGTCCATCATCTTCAGATTTCCAAAGCGTGGCATCTACGCCGCTGAACACGATACCATAGCAGAAGGGATGCCATACCAGAGGACAGCTGAAGCCCAGTGAGTAGCTGGCGTTGGGCACATTGTTGAATGGGAAATTCAAAAAGGGCTCTGTTCGCACTGCAGGCAGGATATCTTTGCGAGAGTCATTGTATACCCATTTATTATTCCCCGGATTTACAAATCCTCTGAATCCGTCGGCAGATCCGGTATAGGAGACCCAGCCGTTCAGATAGACATTGTTATTTTTAAGAAGGTGGCTGTTGTGGTAGGTGCCGCCCAGCATAACATTGCCATCTTTAAAGCCTGCGCCAAAGCCCCAGAAATCGGTTCCGGCAATACCGGTCTGCCTTCTGTTGAAGGTGGTGAGACCACTGTCAACCGAAAGAAAAATACCGCCATCACAGGCTATCCAAACTTCATTATCGTAAATTCTGATGTCGTGGATATCGGCATGCACATAAGCATCGCCATCGGGGTTAGACCATGAGTTGGTGCAGGTAAAGTTAGCACCACCATCTGTTGACACCCAATGCATGATGCCTGCAACATGCACCTTGTTGGGATTGTGCTTGTCGGCATCGATGGCGAGGTCGTAATAGTATTGCCCACCCTCATCGGTTCCGTCGGTAGCATAGCCCATCACGTTGGTATTGGAGAGACTTGCAGTTCCGCCCGGGCCGGTGCCGCAGCACTGGTGTGTCCATGTATCGCCCCTGTCGTTTGATACATATACTCCGTAGAGACCTTCTCCCCCGTTGCTTGCTCCGGTTAGGATAGCATAAATTTTATCGGGGGCAGCGGGTGTCACGGCAATTTCTGCCCTGCGCTGATGGTCGGCGCCGGTGATGGTAGCGGCGCTGCTCGGCCAGGAGGCAAGGGCGGTAAATGTTTGTCCGCCATCGGTTGAGCGGTGAAACTGCGTTATCTTGTTTGTTCCGCTTACTTGTTTAGCGTTGAAGATGGCATAAACGGTATTGGTATCGGCAGGATGTATTTCAATATCGCCCATGTATTCACCGTTCAAGGGAGCATTGATCACCTGGTTCCAGTTTTGACCGGCATCTGTACTCAGGTATAGGCCATAGTTTGTTGAAGCAAGCAACTTCTGATCGTTTCCGGGAAACATGACGATGCTATACACCTCATGACTGTTGGCGTTGAAGGTGGCCTGACCGGTGGTATTCCATGTTTGTCCACCATCGGTACTTTTATAAATGGTTCCATTACCACCAAAATAGATCACATCAGGATTGTTGAATTGAATCTCCAGCGCATTCACACTGCTTACGTTGAGGTCGCGGGAGATACAATACCAGCTCTGCCCGTGATTCGTTGTTCTCCATAATCCTGCTGTTGCTGTACCTGCCACCATGATATCGGGATTAGAGGCAGCACGTTCAAGGTTATAAACATGTGCTGCACCCGGTGCGTGAGAGCGGCCATTGGCATCTTTGTCGAAATCGAACGGACCTATACATTCCCAGAGAGAGCCCTGGCCAAAGCGGGCCGCCGATTGTTTTGCCTGCTGCAGTTTCTGTGTCAGCGCCTCGCGCTGTGCCGGCGATGGCTTTCTGATAAATCCATCATCGTCAAGGAACGAATAGTTTTCATGCACCCAACGAGAGTAATAGCGGGTGTGCTGGTTTTTAACAAAAGGATGTGTGATATAGTATTCACGGTAGCGTTGCATGACCTCGTTCATATTGGGGTCAGGGGCATACATGAGGTTTACCCAATCAGGCAGAGAGGCATTCCGGGAACCGGAATAGGTTAATTCCTTTCTCACATCTTTGAGTGATTGCTGGGCAATAAGCGGATGCGAAACGGAAAAACATCCTGCCAGTAAAAGAAGAAGGACCCCTTTATTGATTTTCATGGAAAGAGAGAAATTGTTGAATGAAGGAATTGCGGACATGAGCATTAGGCATGATGAAAGGAAATGCCCAGTTCACCGAGGCCCTCCATAACGGGTTCGTATATTTCCTTGCTCACGGGAATATGAACTCCCGTGGCTTTGATTTTACCTTGAACAAAAAGGAGGGTAAACACCGCGAGCGGCAATCCCACTGTTTTGGCCATGGCGGTGTGGGTATCGGAATTACCGTCGAGAACCAGGCTTGCACTGAGTTGGTGTTGTTTACCATGGCGGAGGTATTCCACCTCATGAATCATCACGACACGGTCTAAATCACCCTTGCGGAGTTTCCATTTCTGTTCAAGCTGTTGCTGGAGGAAGTGCGCCGGAGAACCTGCCGCAGAACTGATCGTGTGTTCATCATCGAAAATACCTGTATAGGCGAGCATGGCAAGAGCATGGTCATCTTCCTGCCAATGCATCAGGGCGCACAGCGACTGCTTCCATGAGGGATTATCTCCGGGCAGGAAAGCTCTGCTAAAAGATCCCCATGGGGTGCCATCCGGTATGCGAAGCGTAAAGCTGTCGTCGGTGATGCCCATTTGAACGAGGGCGTTCCAGGCCTTACAGAAGCCGCTCTGCCTGAGTGTTCCACGCTTCATTGTGCGAATATCATGAAGGCCATAGGCATCGATATAACCCAGGCTGTCGCGGTTTGCATACGCATCGAAAGCACCATAGCCGGGAACATGGATTGATTCAGATTCTGAAAAAAGGCGATGATAGGGCGCATAATGCAATTTTCCATTTTCAAGCCAGCGTGCAGTGCCTTGTCCGGCGAGAATTACATTACGCGGATTCCATGAAAATTTATAACCCCAGGGATTGTCATTTGATACCGGGGCAACGAGGCCGCCGCAATAGCTTTTGAACGAAGTGATCTCCCCCTCATCCTCTTTTATCTTGTCGAACATCTGCATGGCACTCATGTGATCGATTCCGGGGTCGAGGCCCAGTTCGTTCATGAAGAGCAAGCCCTTTGCGGCAGCTTCATGGTGCAGCATGCGCATCTCAGGAGAAACATAACTGGCGGTAAACAGGTGTTTGCCTTCAGCGAGACAGGCATGTGCAACAAAGAGATGCATGGTTGCCGGGAGCATACTGATAACGATATCGTGCTCTGCCAGGGCAGCATACAGAGCTTCACGGTTGTTCACATCGAGCGCGAGGGTTGCCGCGAGAGGATTTCTGCCGGTCTTTTCCTCTGCCCCTGCCAGGGTCTGATCGGCAACCGTCAGTTCAATGGTTTTTCCTGCTTGCAGAAGCAGGTGTTCAATAAGGAACACCGAAGATCTTCCGGCGCCCAGGATTAAAATTTTTTTCATGTTGCATGCAGGAGACCATCTTCCATCACCAATTTACGATCGGCAATAGAGGCAAGGTGTTCATTATGTGTGACCACGACAAAGGTGGTGTGGTATTCCTCTTTCAGTTCCTGA
>JBIIMV010000002.1:0-17224 GCA_044337805.1 Bacteroidia bacterium | reverse complement strand
CCTTTTTGGCAACCGCTTTCTCGTAAAACCGTGATGCCTTGTAATAGGCAAGATTCTCAAACTGTCGGTTCCCTTGTTGTATGTAATAATTCCTGCAAGAACTTAACACAAGTGTGCCAAGCATCAGCAGAAGAAAAAGTGGTGACTGGGTATAGCGTTTCATCATCATTTGCGGCGCAATTAAAAGAATCTTGGATTCTTGGTTTTCAGAATATCCTTACCAAAATCAATTCCAAGCATGATTTCATGTGAACCAACGGAATACCTACGAATGGAGGTAAGGTTATAGTCGTAGGCATAACCGACTCTGAACATGGAGTTAATCTGGTATTCAATGATTCCTACTACTGATTCTCCGGTTCGGAATGACCCTCCTATCCATAGCACATCCTGAAGAAGCACATTGAGATTTAAATCTGCCTGAACAGGTGCCGCTGCCTGGTATTTAACCAGCACAGATGGCTTTAACTTAACATTGTCGTTAAGCTCAAAAACATATCCTGAGGTTAGAAAGTAATGCAGTCTTGCAGGGCTGGATTTACTTAGGTCGAGACTAAAATCCTTGTTTGAGTCATAGGCCAGGAGCGTTGGAATGGAAAGGCCTGCATAAAACTTTTTTGTGTAGTAGTAGACTCCTGTTCCAAAGCGGGGTAAAAACCATGACCGTGCGTTCAAAAAATTTGCATCGCCCTGGTCGTTGGTTTTCAACTGATCAAAGTTCGATTGAATAAAAGAACCACCGGCTCTGAGGCCCATAGATAACTTCCCATTTCCAAGTGGCAGATGGTAGCTGTAATTGCCGAAGAAGTCGGTTCGGTTGCTGGCCCCGATTTTTTCTGTAGTGACAACAGCCCCCCATCCCATGCGATTCTTAGCGAATGGACCGTCAATGGCAAATATGGATGTGTTAGGAGCGCCGGGGAATTGAACCCACTGACGACGGTGCAAAAGCGAGGCTCCCATGAAGCGATGCGATCCGGCATAAGCAGGGTTAAGGAACAAGCCATTAAACATGTATTGGCTCACCATAATATCCTGCTGGGCATATGCTCCATTGAAGGAGAGCGCCAACATTAAAACGGCAGCTATTTTCTTCATCGTTGCTCTGTTTGATTTTTGAATTCTTGTTTGCATCATTCCCTCCCTTATTTTCTTCTGATTTCAACGTAACGTGGCTCTTCAAATGTGCCACATGTGGCACTGGTGGCCTTTATCACCACGAAGTAAGTTCCTTCAGGAACCTGTTGTCCATTCGGGCCTCTTCCATCCCACGCATTCTCGTTTCGGTAAGCACCATTACTGTTGTATACCTCATTCCCCCACCGGTTAAAAATCGCGAGCTCAACCCTCTCATATGATTCAATGCCCGGTATAATGTACTTCTCATTTACCCCGTCTCCGTCTGGTGAAAAGGCATCGGGAATGTTATCCATTGCATTCGCAGGGGTGCTCAGAACAATTTCTCCCGTTATGGTACATCCATTAGCATCGGTTACCGTAACAGTGTATTTGTTCTCTTCACCACCCTTGAGGCCATCAATAAGTGGTCCGGTTGTTCCATTTGACCAACTGTAGGTATAAGGTGATGTTCCACCGCTGACAGATGCCTCTGCCTTTCCATCAGCACCTTTATAGCAAAGAATATTCAGCCCGTTTTCTACATTGACCGGACTGGAAAGTGCCACGGAGAGATTGTTATTGCTGGTAATTGAAACGGTATCCGCACCGGATTTACATCCATTCGCATCTTCAATGCTCAGAATATAGGTGCCGGGTTGGGTGACAACGATGCTTGAAGTTGTTTCTCCGGTTGACCATTGATTTCCGCTTGTCTGGTCTGAAATTAGGGTAACACTTCCTTGAAAGCAGGAGATGTTTCCATTAACACTTATGCCCGGAGTCGATGGATTGGGGTTTACAGTAACGGCAATGGCAGCACTCAGTGATGAACAGTTATTGCTATTGGTAACCGTAACGGTATAGCTTCCGGCTGTACTTACATAAACAGACGAATCTGTTTCACCATTGCTCCACTGATAGGTATAAGGTTGATCAAAAGGCGCAACAAGCTGCACGCTGTCGCCCTCACACAAACTCAAATCACCATTCACTGTAATGAAAGCAGCAGGGTTGAAGAAAACATTGATATCTACAGTGTCGGTCTGCGACTGACAACCATTCTGATCAGTTAGTGTTAACGTAATCAAACCATCATTAAAGACCGTGATGCTGGTTTGGTTGGAACCACTTGGCCCCCAAAGCACATTCAACCCGCTGGCTGAATTGGCAGATAGCGTTACTGAACCACCCTGGCAGAATGATGTTGTTCCCTGAACAATTGTAATCTCGGCAGCAGGCAAATTGCCATTATTTACATCCACAAACACTGCAGGAGCAACTGAAGTACACCCATTTGCATTGGTCA
The DNA here is from genome assembly GCA_044337805.1 of Bacteroidia bacterium. Classification (GTDB taxonomy): domain Bacteria; phylum Bacteroidota; class Bacteroidia; order UBA4408; family UBA4408; genus JBEGML01. Next base: position 14,799 of record JBIIMV010000002.1, on the reverse strand, counting down.
CTGTTACTCCATAAAGCCCGGTTTGGCTAACGGTAATACTTTGTGTTGTTTGTCCTCCGGGTACCCAGAAATAGGAAGTGCCCGGACTGGCAGTGAGCACAACAGAATCGCCCTGACAAAAGGTTGTTGGCCCCTGTGTAATGATGATGGCTGGCTGTGCAGGATTAAACAGATTGACCGTTATCAAACTGCTTGTATCGGCACCGCAGGCATTGCTCACGATCACAGTAAGAGTAGTTGTACCGGGGTTGATAACATTCACGATCTGGGTGGTTTCGCCATTACTCCATAAGTAGTTTGTATTCGGACCAAAAAATCCGGCATCGAGCACCACCGGGGCAGAACACTGGGTAAACGTGCCTCCAAGGGTAACTACCGGAGGTGCATTTACATTCACCACTGCCGTATCACTCACAACGCATCCTGAAACAGGATCGGTAACTGAAACACTGTAAGATCCGGCCGAGTTAACGGTAATGGTTTGGGATGTTTGACCACCAACATTCCACAGATAAGTGCTTCCTGGGTTACCGGCATCAAGTACTACTGAGCCGCCGTTACAAATTGCGAATGGTCCTCCCAGATTCACAACCGGAGCACTCAGTAAATTAACAGATATAGTATTGCTTGTGTCAATGCCACAAGCGTTGAATACCACCACTGAGATGGTATATACACCCGGATTACTGAGTGTGATGGTCTGAGTAGTATCACCTGTGCTCCAGATATAGCGTGAACCGGGATTTCCCGCATCCAGGGTCAGGGTGCCGCCACACTGATTAACCGGACCTGCAAAAGAAGGTGCTGTAGGAGGAATCACAACATTTACCTGAACCGGCAGTGAAGTGCTGGAACAGTTGTTTCCGGAAACAAGGGAAACCGTGTAGTTTCCTGTTGCATTGACCGTGGTGGTTGTTCCTGTATCGCCATTACTCCAGACATAAGTTCCGAAGGTTCCACAGTTTGTACAATTAAGGGCGATGTTATCTATACCGAAGTCGTTACCGCCTGAGGCAGCTGACATACTGTGCAATGACAACACAACTGTTGTATTTGATCCATTGGTGAAGTTGCGGGTAAAATTCGTCCAGGTATTTGTGGCCGCAGGACAATTCATAACAGGACCAACATTTGCCCCATCAACCCTGAACTGAATTTGACCAGGGTTGTTTGCTACAACGCTGGCAAGTGAAAGCGAAAAGTCATAGTTGCCAGCAGGTTGAACTGTTACGGTCTGTTGCCACACAGGAAGACCCGGAGTACTTGAGCCATTCACCACAAGGAAGTTCCCGGGATTACCTGTACCAACAAAACTTGGATGAAATGCATTGGCGTTGGGACCAACCTGGTAAGTCTGCTCAGGAATCAAATTATTACTGTTCGTGTAGGCAGAAGAGAAACCAAGAGTACCAAAATTAAAATTACCGTTGAGAATAAGATTCGGTGTGGTGGCAATAGAGGCAACCAAAACAGCAGAATCGCCTGGACAGAATTGCAATGGTCCGGGCGGTGTAACTATTGGTGTTGGCGGATCGGGATTTACCGTAACGTTAACAGTGTCTGAAGTAGCTGTATTACAAGCATTGGTAACCACAACAAACACACTTCCACTGCTTACTAATCCAACCACTTGATTCGGTGGCAAGGCATTGTTTCCGGTAATATCTGTCCACACATAAGTTGACCCTCCATTTCCTGCATTCAGTATAGCAGGACCTCCACACACAGTCTGATCCTGACCTAAACTCAGATTCACAATCGGACTCTGGAATGGAACAATAAGGTCAGCCGAGGTCGCCACACATCCGGGGCCGAGATTCACTGTAACATTAAAAGTATCTCTTGCAAGAACTACAATTGTTTGGGTTGAGTCTCCGGTATTCCATACGTTTCCGGTTGCATAACTTGAGCTGAGAATAACGGTATCACCAACGCATGCTGGCAGAGGAATGTTGGATGTAATGACAGGAGGTACCGGATTAGGACTGATGGTAACTTGAGCAATGGAGCTGGTATCGATGCCACAGGCATTTGAAACCACAACGAAATAATTTCCACTCGTAGAAACCGTCAAGGTTTGTCCGGATGAGCCATTGCTCCACGAAAAAGTTGTTGAGCCTCCTGCGGGTCCGGGATCAAGTATCACTGTTCCGCCGCATTGAACATAAGGACCGCCAAGACTATTCAAAGTGACTGGTACATCAACTACCACATCTGCAGGGGCAGAGGTGGCAGAACAATTGTTTCCGGAAAATACCGTAACTGTATACAATCCGGCAGTGCTCACAGAAATCGTATCATTCGTGCTTCCTGTCGACCACTGTACGGCGGTATAGGAAGGATCAGGCTGATAGGTGAGCTCAACTGAACTTCCCGCACAAAATGTTGTTGGTCCTAGAGGAAGCAAAACAGGCACGGTCGGCAGGCTATTGATGGTAACCTGCGCGGTGGTACTGGTTACACTGCCGCAGGCATTGCTCACAACCACACTGTAATTACCGGAAGTCGAAACGCTGATTGTCTGACCTGTTGAACCATTGCTCCAGGCATAGGTAAGGCCTGGGCCGGTAAGCTGTGCATCAAGCGTAACGGAGCCGGCACATTGAGTGAAGGGACCACCCAAATCAGGCGAAGTAAGAGGTTGCCCGATATTCACCACAACTGGTGCTGATGTAGCTGTACAGCCATTTGCCGTGGTTACCGTAACCGTGTATGAGCCGGAGGTGCTTACCGTAATACTGCTGCCTGTTCCACCATCTGACCAAAGAATGGATTGAATGGAAGGATCTACAACAATAGACAAGGTTGTGGTTGACCCCTGACAAAGATTTATCGGTCCGGCAGGACTGATAATAGGGGCGTCTGGAGCGGCTTGTATGTTTACCAAAGCATTACTACTGGTCGCTGTCCCACAAGAGTTCGTCGCGATTACGGAATAAGTTCCGCTCTGGTTTACAGTTATTGTCTGTCCGGTCTGGCCATTGCTCCAGGCATACTGTGTACTTCCTCCCAGATTTCCCGCATCAAGGGTAACAGTTCCTCCGCATTGATTGTAAGGTCCACCAAGGTCAATAGAAGTGATTACTGAATCAACTATAACATTAACAGGTGCCGAGATTGTACTACAATTAAGTGCCGAGAATACTGTGACAGTAAAGGTTCCACTTTGGTTTACAACGATAGAAGGCGATAACTCACCATTCGACCATATTACCGGCAGATTGGTGCCACCCGTGCTGGCTACAAGAACAACAGAATCTCCTTGACAGAAAATCAATGGTCCTTGAGGCACAATAACAGGTTGTGCCGGAGGCACCTGGATGGAGACCTGAGCTACAGTTGTTGTCGCTGAGCCACAGCTATTGGTAATGATCGCACTGTAAGAACCGGACTGAGAAACGCTGATGGTCCGGGTTGTATCACCATTGCTCCATGAATACGAGGTGCTTCCACCAAAGAACCCTGCATCCAGAGTAACGGTGCCACCACACTGATTATATGGACCACCAAGATTGGTAGGCGTGGGAGGGTTATCGACGGTAACAACCACCGGAACTGAAGAACTACTGCAGTTGAAAGAATTTGTAACTGACACCGAATAGCTTCCTGGCTGATTTACGGTTATTGAATTGGTGGTATCTCCGGTATTCCAGGTATTTCCGGTAGCAGCACTTGAAGTAAGCGTGATTGAGCCTCCTATACAAAATGTTACCGCACCACCGGGAGAGATCACCGGCTGAGGTGGAACAGGATTGATGGTAACAACCGCCTGATTGCTGCTTACCGTTCCACATAAATTCGTTATGGCAACTGAATATGTTGCGCTACTGTCAACGATAATGGAAGAGGTGGTCTCTCCGTTTGGTGCCCATAGATAGGTAACAGAACCTGCAGGTGCTCCCGCAGAAAGGGTAACTGAACCTCCGCATTGTGTAAATGGACCTCCAATGTTAGGCGCACTGAGCGGACTTTGAACAATGACAACTACAGGCAATGAAGAAGAAGAACAACCTAATCCGTCGGAGAAGGTCACGAAATAACTTCCGCTCTGATTCACAAAAATGCTCTGTGAAGTTTCTCCGTTGCTCCATATGATATTTCCCGAAATGTCACTGCTCAGCTGAACACTGTCACCGGAACATATTGTTATCGGTCCGGCGGGTGAAATCACCGGAGCCGGAGGATTTGTATTAATGGTGACAGTGGCGGAGTTAGAACTTACACTTCCGCAGCTATTATTGACTTGAACAGAATAAACTCCGCTGCTGCTCACTGTTATGGTCTGCGAAGTTTCTCCGTTAGGAGACCATGCATAGGTTGTTGAGCCACCGGCATTGCCGGCATCAAGTGTTACGGTTCCCGCACATTGAACATATGGGCCTCCGAGGTTGGGAATGACAGGAGGAGAATCGACCAACACGCTTACAGGAACTGAAGAACTGCTGCACCCAAAAGAATTACTTACCGTGACAAAATAAGATCCTGCCTGATTTACTGTAATAGACTGCGTCGTAATTCCGTTATTCCAGGTATTTCCGCTGGAGGCACTGGAAGTAAGAATGACTGAATCACCCAAACAAAAGGTGGTTAAACCACTTGAAGTAACAGTTGGTACCGGGGGCACCGGATTTATGGTCACATTAACAGTATTACTGGTAACAGAACCACAAGCATTGGTGACCACCACAGAAATGGTGCTGGTCTGCGAAACTGTTATGGTCTGCGTAGTTTGCCCGTTAGACCACAAATAGGATGAACCTGTATTTTGGTTTCCTGCATCAAAGGTTACCGTTCCGCCACATTGTGTAATATCTGCACCAAGATTGGGGATTGTTGGACTATCATTAACACTAACAACAACTGGCGCTGATTGACTGGTACAGCCATTTGCATCCGTTGCGGTAACGAGGTATGTTCCGGCTTGCGAAACCTGTATGTCAGCAGCTGTGGCTCCCGTGTTCCAACTTATTCCTGTTGACACACTGGAACTTAATGTTGCATTGTTCCCATCACATAAAGTTAATGGACCGGCCGGTGAAATCACGGGCTGGGCCGGAATGGGGTTTACAATCACCACAACCGGCAAACTGGTTGATGAACAATTATTTCCATCTGTCACTGTAACAGAAAATGTCCCTGATTGCGAAACAACAATTGAGTTATCTGTACTTCCGTTACTCCAGGTGTTGCCTGAGGCACTGCTGGAAGCAAGGGTTACGCTTCCTCCCTGACAGAATTCAATTGGGCCGCTGGAAGTGATTTGAGGTTGTTGAGGCAAAGTATTAACCTGTACCAGAATCTGATTTGACGTTGCTGTACATCCATTAGCGCCGGTCACAACAACACCATAAGTGCCGCTGGTATTAACTGAAATGCCCGGTGTGGTCTGGCCTGATGGCGTCCAGACAATACCCGAGCCTACGCTTGAACTTAACTGAACACTGTCACCCTGACAAAATGTTGTTAATCCTGATGCAGTTACAACAGGAGTTGTCGGGGCACCTAAAACCGTAACGGTAACAGGCAGAGAAACTGCTGCACAACCATTACCTACATCGAAACTCACACTGTATTGTCCGGATTGCGTTACCGTGATAGAGGAACTTGTCTCTCCTCCCGGGTTCCAGACAATTCCACTCGTGATGCTGGATGAAAGAACAACAGAGTCACCCTGACAGAAACTGAGCGGGCCGGGGGGCGAAATGACCGGTGGCACAGGAACAGTCAGAACAGTAACCTGAATGGTATTGGATGCTGCGCTGCAAGCATTGGCATCTGTCACCAATACAGAATAGTTTCCTGAAGACGTAACATTAATCTGCGAAATCGTTTCTCCGTTTGGAGACCAGACATTTCCCGTTGTTGAACTGCTGATTAGGTTTACACTTCCTCCCTGACAAAAGGTTGTAGGGCCATCCGCAGTAACGTTTGCAACAGGTAGGGGATTAACCGTGATGGTAATAGACGCTGGCTGAGAAACACAGCCATTGGTGTCTGTTGTTGTAAGCGAATAAACACCGCCGGAGTTAACAATTATTTCAGGTGTTGTTTCTCCACCGGGAGACCAGAGGTTTCCACTTGCGCTATTGCTGGTGAGGATAATACTGTCTCCCTGACAGAAAGTGGTAAGACCACTCGCAGTAATCAAAGGCGTTTGAGGAATTGGCACTCCGTTGATCGTTACAGGAGCAGATGTTCCAATACAACCGTTCACATCTGTCACGGTAACAGAAAAGGTTCCTGGATTGCTGATGAGAATACTTTGGCTTGTTTCACCATTTGGCGACCATACATTGCCCGAGGCGACACTGGAAGATAGCACCAAAGTAGACCCTGCACACAAATCCAAAGAACCACTTGAAGTGATGACGGGGGTGGGATTAGGATTTACCGTAACCACCAAAGGAACAGAAGTGCTTGAACATCCGTTGGCATCAACGACGGTCACCGTATATGACCCGGACTGATTGACACTAAGTGTTTGATTGCTTCCCGGACCCGGGGTCCATGAAAAACTCACATAACTTGGATCTGTACTGGAGACAAGATCAACGGATCCTCCTTCACAGAACGTAGTCGGACCGGAGGGAGTCACTACCGGTTGAGGCGCCAGGGGCAAAACATTGGCAACAACTTCAATGCGCGGAGTGCTTTCACAGGTGCCAAATGCATCCACAACATAAAAGCTGGTGGTAGAATTTACATTGATTGTCAGTGAAGGACCAAATCCCAGTGGTGTGCCTCCCACAGGGTCTGAATACCAAATAAAATTTGTCCCGGCAGTGGCGGTCAGCGTAACATCACCCGGGCCACAACGGGAAACATCTGCAACCGTTGGACCTGAGTACTCAACAGCACCAATATCGAAAGATGTCCCGAAATTGTTTCGAATAAATCCACGCTGATCCAGCGCAGTAGCGGGATTTGCATATGCCGCACCAGTGCCTCCATCAATAGCCGGACTACAGGGCAGTAAAAGAAGGGTTGGCGTTGGACCCCCATTATTTTGAAGGTTACTGCTCAACACATCAGTGCCGGGGCTGAAGCCAAGGTTGTTGTTCGTGGTGTTTCCGCTCAGGGAAAAACCTGCAGGGTCTCCGATAAGATTATGCCCATGGGTGGAAAAGACGGTTGTTCCGGAAGTTCCAAAAATGTCGCTGTGGCCATTGTTAGCAAAGCTTCCGGTAAATATCGAATTGTTGATTTCAATATTCCCAGAATTGATATACATGCCACCGCCAACATCATCAGCAGTATCGTAAGCGAAAGTACAGTTGTTGATAATTACAGACCCCACTGAAGCCTTATCAAACCCTCCCCCAATGGAGGCTCTGTTCCCAAAAACAGTACAGTTGTTCATGAAGAATGAACCAAAATTCATATAAACACCTCCACCTAATCCGGCAAGATTTAGATTGTCATCAATGGTACAGTCAAACATTGAAACATCCGCGTTATTCGAGCAAATACCTCCACCTAGGCCATTGTTAACAGTATTTCTCGTCACGCGGCAATCGGTCATTACCAGGGTCGAGTTTTCAACATATATACCACCCCCGGTTAAACTGGCTCCTCCTGAAATAACCAGATTGTTCAAGCGCACAGTGATGGTCGGGAGCCCAAGCGGCTTTATCAAAAAGACAGAGAATGTTGGCGTTAAAGGAGCCTGATTTCTTGAAATCTCAACGGAATTGTCTGAGGGACCATTTATCGTGATGTGGTTTTCGATGTTTCTGAATGCAGAATCAAGCAAAATAACCCCACTCAATGAACTGATGTCAATGACGTGGGGATTTATATCAGTTGCACTTGGGTCAGCATTGGCAGCCTGTATGGCCGCCCTCAGTGAACCTGCTCCCCCATCACTTAGTGAGGTAACATTGAAATTGGTGGCGCGAACTTCCCCTGAAAAAAAAATCAATCCTGATAAAACGGAAATTAGGAGGACTCCATAATGCCGCCTGAGGGAAATGGGTTGGAAAAACTGTATCATAGAAATCATCTTCTTTGAACCTTGCTTTGCTTCATACAAAGACAAAATTGGCCCAAAAATAACATTCTTTTCATTAACGCATGTACATGTAAGCACTTATATTCAAGGAACCCTGCCATCATTTAATTTAGCTTAAAAGATACAGACACAAACCTTCGTTTGAAGCAGACATTAATGTTTTTTAGAAGATTTCCCAATCTTATGCATATTTGCATACTTTTCTCATTGTTGATGTCATGAAAAAAAATGTCATTATCGTTCCCACCGATTTCTCTGTAGTGGCACTTTGCGCCTATGAACATGCCTTAACCATAGCCGGACAGATTCCCGGAAGCGAAGTTGTTGTTTTGCACATCATTGCAAAAGAAAAGGATCAGGCAGCCGCAAATGAAAAGCTTCAGGCATTTCTTAAAGAAAAGCATGTGCCTCAAGGTGTTACGCTTATCTCTGCCACAAGAGTGGGGAATATTTTTGATGACATTGGCTCCTTCGCCTCAGAGCTCGGAGCCAAGCTAATTGTTATGGGAACCCATGGTGTTAAAGGCTTCCAGTTTATTCTCGGAAGCCACGCAGTAAAAGTTATTACCAACTCGTCTGTTCCCTTTATTGTGGTTCAGGAACGCGGTATCGGACATGGATACAAGAAAATTGTGCTTCCCATGGACATGACCAAGGAAGCCAAACAGAAACTCGCCCTTACCATTAGCATCGCCAAGACATTTGGATCCAAGGTTTTAATCCTTCATCCTGACGAAAAAGATCCGCTTCAGAAAAAAACCATCGTCAACAATGTTGCCATGGCTAAATCGGACTTGCGCGATCATGGCGTTGAGTTTGAAGTCGTGGTGGCTCCTGACGGTAATTTCGTTAAAAATCTGCTGAGTTTCTCCGCAAACAACCAAGCCGACCTCATCGCTATTGTCAATAGCCAGGAAGCGGGATTCCCCGAAATCCTAGCGGGTACTGACGAGAGAACCATCATCACCAATGATGCTCAAATTCCTGTAATGATTGTAAACCCTATTAAGGGGATGTACGGAGGCAGCGTCGTATTTTCTTAAGATTACTGATCTGAGCCGCCAACAGGCTTGCCTAAAGCTGAATTAAGCATATATCCTATACCGGGCTTTGTAATAATAATCCGATATGGCACTATTTTTTCCATTTTACTGCGTATCTGGCTAATGTAAACCCCGACCAAATTCGTTCCAGTATCGAATTTTAAGTCAAGTATCTTGATCTGTAGCTCCTCCTTGGTTACAATTCTCTCACTGTTCCTCATGAAATATTCCAGAATCAGTAATTCACGATTATTTAGCTCAATGGGTTGTCCGGCACGATAAGGCTGCCTGGAATCCAGATCAAGCAGCAAATCGGCATAGCGTATTTCATTCCGGCCCGCCATCTCCCCCTTCGACCTTTTCATCAAGGCTTTCATCCTGGCAAACAACTCCTCAATGGCGAATGGCTTTACAAGATAATCATCGGCACCTGCTTCAAAGCCTTCCACTTTATCGTGCGTCATTCCTGAGGCGGTCACAATCATCAAAGGAATGCTAATTCCGCGTTTTCTGATCATCTTGCAAAACTCAATTCCCATATATCCCGACAGAACCAAATCAGTGAGAATGATATCGTAGCTGTTCTGCTGCAGCATTTCGAGAGCATCATGCGCATCTCCGGTGTGGTCAACACTGTAGCTTTTTTCTGTCAAGTTATCCATGATAAACGCGGTGTCGTCGACATCACGATGAAGAAGAAGAACTTTCATGGTAGATATTATTTTATGCAATTACAATCCGGTGAGGTGAAAACCTTGGTTTGAGGAAGCCACGCTCTGACCTTCTCTTTGAGGCTCTGACTCATGATTATACCCCTGAGATCTAACTCCTCGAGCTGTTGAAGTCTGCTGAGGCTGTCAGGAAGAGTGCTGATTTCGTTGTACCACAAATCCAGGTGTGTCAGTTTTTCAAGTCGCCCTATTTCGGATGGCAGACTTTGCAACTTGTTATGATAGGCCAACAATTGACGAAGCTCATGAAGTTCTCCCGTCTGTGAGGGAAGCTCCCGTATTTTGTTAAATGAAATATTCAAAACACTCAAATTCTTGAGCAGTGAAAGCGAATCAGAAATGCTCTGAATTCGATTATGGGAAAGATCCAGCTCCAATAAATTGTGAAAACCCCAGATCTCGGCCGGAATGTTTTTGAGTCCGGCACGCCTGAGCTTCAAACGAAACACGGCAGATGGATTTGATCTGGCCTGCTCCAAAGACTCAATAACAGGATATTCACGCAGCGAAGGCGGCAAAGGCGGATCTCCCGGTCTGGCACCTGTTGGCAACACAAGAATGATGATGAGAAGAATCAACCTCATGATTCAGCAAGCAAGGTGAGGGCAGAACGGCGATCCTCACGGAGTTGAACAATCAATTCTTCGGCCCCTGAGAAACGTTTCTCTTCTCGTATTCTTCGCTTTAAAGAAATTCTTATTTTCTTTCCGTACAAGTCACCTTCAAACCCAATAAGATGTGCTTCAAGTCGGACTTCATCGCCATTAAAGGTTGGTCTTCTACCAATGTTAAGCATGCAAGGGAATTCCCCGATATCAACAAATGCCCTGCAAGCATAGACTCCATTGGCCGGAATCAGCTTATGACTGTCTTCAACAAATAGATTTGCTGTTGGGAAACCCAAATTCCTTCCACGTTGATCTCCTTTTTCAACCCTACCCGTGAGGGAATAATCATAACCGAGATTGCGGGCAGCAATATCAACATCGCCGGCGAGCAATGCTGTACGTATGATAGACGAACTAACAGCCAGATGATTGATGTCCAAAGCGGGAATTTCTTCCACATCGAAACCAAAACCATCCCCCGATCTTCGAAGATCTTCTATGTTCCCTTGACGGTCTTTCCCAAAATGATGGTCGTAGCCTGTAACCAGGCAAACTGGATGAAGGTTGGTCACGATGTCTTGCTCAATAAACTCCAGTGAGGTTTTAAGAGAGAATTCCTTGGTGAAAGGAATAAGATACAGATAATCAACGCCACGTGCCGATAATAATTCCATCTTCTCATTCAAAGTGGAAAGCATTGATACAGGAGGCAATTCAGGAAACAGAACCCTGCGGGGATGTGGATCAAAACTAATCACAACTGAAACCCCACCGAAATGGGAAGCCCTTTCACGAAGCCTGTCCAAAATTTTGGAATGCCCCAAATGAACTCCGTCAAAAGTGCCTGTAGTCACGACCACCGGACGTGTTTCGTTAAAGACTTCTCCCTGACGGATTAATTTTAGAGGCATAATTTAAATGCAAATTTAGAATTTTAAACATACAAAGCACAGGGGGACTTTTTGCTCATTTACCGAAATCTATTAGGTTTGCAGAGACTGAAACAGGATAGCAGCATTTTCTGCCTCACTGACGGCAGGCACTGATACCCGTAATTTTCCGGTTGTGCCAGAGAACGAAAAAAGCAAATGGAAATGAAAAAAGCCCAAAAACATGTCGCCGCAGCAATGGAATCGGTCTTTTTGCGTCACATTTGTTGCAGTTTTGGAAAACTTTATCTGCCTGACACCGCTTCACAAACAACGCCATGAAAGGAATTATTCTCGCCGGAGGCTCCGGCACCCGTCTCCACCCGCTGACCCTTGCCGTGAGCAAGCAGCTGATGCCGGTTTTTGATAAACCGATGATTTATTATCCCCTATCGGTGCTGATGATGTCCGGAATAAGAGAAATACTCATCATCTCGACCCCGCACGACCTTCCCCACTTCAAACGCCTGCTGGGCAATGGCGAATCTCTGGGTTGTTCATTCTCTTATGCAGAACAAGTGGTGCCAAACGGACTGGCACAGGCATTTGTGATAGGCGAAGAATTTATCGGACAAGAAAAAGTGGCGCTCATTCTGGGCGATAATATCTTTTATGGCTCGGGTCTGCAGGACCTGCTCATCAGCAACAATAACCCCGATGGAGGGGTGGTGTTCGCCTACCATGTTTCAGATCCCGAGCGCTATGGTGTTGTTGAATTCAATGAAAATAACAAGGCTATTTCCATCGAAGAAAAACCACTCAAACCGAAATCCAATTATGCCGTTCCCGGTCTGTATTTTTACGACAATTCCGTTGTAAAAATTGCCAAAGAACTGAAACCGTCGGCAAGAGGAGAATATGAAATTACCGATGTGAACAAAGCTTATCTGGCGGCCGGAAAATTAAAGGTAGGTATTCTAGACAGGGGTACCGCCTGGCTCGATACAGGAACCTTTTCTTCACTGATGCAGGCCGGACAATTTGTTCAGGTGATTGAAGAGAGACAGGGACTAAAAATCGGTTGTATTGAGGAAATTGCTTACCGTATGGGCTTCATTGACCGTGAACGCCTACAACATCTTGCCCAACCGCTGCTGAAAAGCGGCTACGGCCATTATCTCCTAAACCTGCCCTGACACCCTTGTTACCTTAACGATGATCAACCTCTGTTCCAAATGACTCCCATCCTCATCACCGGCGGTGCAGGTTTTATTCCCAGTGCATTGGCCGAAAAGCTGGCCGAAAACCCTAACCATTTAATCGTCATCGCCGACAATCTTGTTACAGGGTCTGAAGATAAAATTCCGGTTTCTCCGCACGATAATATTAAATTCATCAAAGCCGATGTAAACGATTTCCGCGATATTTCCGGACTATTCTATGCATTTCGCTTCGAATATGTATTCCATTATGCAGCATTGGTCGGCGTTCAAAGAACTCTAAAAAATCCTGTTCAGGTGCTCAATGATATCAATGGATTGAAGAACATTTGTGCGCTAAGTAAAAATTGCGGAGTGAAAAGAATTTATTATTCAAGTTCCTCTGAAGTTTATGGTGAGCCGGTTGAATTTCCGCAAAACGAACATACCACTCCGCTGAATTCAAGACTTCCCTATGCCATTGTCAAAAACGTTGGAGAGGCATTTCTTAAATCTTATGAGCAGGAATATGGATTGGAGTATACGGTTTTCAGATTCTTTAATACCTATGGCCCGAAGCAAAGCAAAGACTTTGTCGTGTCAAGATTTATTTCAAAGGCACTGGCCGAAAAACCTCTTACCATTTATGGCGATGGCTCACAAACAAGAACCTTCTGTTACATCGACGACAATATCGACGCAACGGTAAATGCCTTTAAAAACAACATGTACATCAATGATGTGGTCAATATCGGTGGCGATGAAGAAATTCCCGTTATCGATCTCGCCAAAACCATCATCCGCCTTACAGGCTCAAAAAGCAAACTGAAACATATACCGGCACTGAAAGAGGGAGATATGACAAGACGTAAGCCCGATATATCCAAAATGAAGAACCTGCTCAACAGACCGATGCTCCCCTTTGAAGAAGGTCTGAAACGAATTATTGATAACCCTCGCTTCATACTCTGATTTTGGAGGACATTAAAACACTTCAACAAAAAATTGAGGTTGCCCTGGAGGAGTTTTACCGTGAAATTGACCGACCTCCACATGAGTTGTATCAACCCGTAAGCTACACCCTGAAGCTTGGCGGAAAGAGAATCAGACCACTGCTTGTTCTTATAGGTTGTGATCTTTTTGATGGACCAACCGATGATGCTGTCTGGCCTGCTCTCGGTATCGAAGTGTTCCACAACTTTACCCTGCTGCACGACGATATTATGGACCTTGCTCCGATTAGACGCAATCAGCCTACGGTGCATAAAAAATGGAATTCAAATATCGCTATCCTTTCCGGAGATGCCATGTTCGTAAAATCTTGTCAAATTATGGCAAGAACACGAAAAGATGCAATACCGGGAGTGCTCGACCTGTTTTGGAAAACAGCACTCGAGGTCTGTGAAGGTCAGCAATTCGATATGAATTTTGAAACAGAAGCTGTGGTGTCGCTACCGAAATACATCCGCATGATAACCCTGAAAACCGCAGTTTTGCTGGGATGTAGCCTGCAAACAGGAGCTATCATCGCAGGTGCGCGGGAAGAGGATGCTAAGCGAATTTATGATTTTGGAAAACATTGCGGAATCGCTTTTCAATTGCAGGATGATATTCTGGATGTATACGGCAACCAGGAAAAATTCGGTAAACGCAGAGGCGGAGATATCGTATCAAATAAAAAAACATACCTGCTGCTCAAAGCCCTCGAAATTGCTGACCGATATTCCAAAGAAGGCCTCATGCAATGGCTTCAGGCAGGAGAAGAAAAAGCAACAGAAAAAGTTGAAGCGGTCACTGCCATTTTTGACTATCTCAATATAAGAACGCTTGCAGAAAAAGAGATGCAGAAACATTTTCAAAAAGCAATGGCCATTCTGAATGAACTACCCTGCTCTGAAATAAAAAAATCTCAACTCGAACAATTCTCACAAGCGCTTCTCTACCGGGAATCCTGAATATAAATCGAGTCATAAAAAAAGGCGCGAAAAAATTCGCGCCTTTTTTATGATGTTGAATGATCTTATTGCTTCACCACTCTTAACACCGGCAATGATACGCCTGTATGCGCACGTATAAAATACATGCCATTGCTTAAAGCACTGATGTCGATCTCCATGTTGTTGGTCATCATGCGCCCTCTCCACACTTCTCTTCCCGCAACATCGCTGATGCTGATGAACGGATGCTCGCTCAGGCTCTGATTATCTGCTGTCAGTACCAGACGCTCAGCAGCTGGGTTGGGATAAACCTTCAAAAAGTGGATGCCCGCATCTGCCATGCTGAGTTCCTCTGTTGGTTCAAACGCTGCGGTCTCTTCTTCTGTCCTGCATGTGAAGCT
>JBIIMV010000151.1:0-4713 GCA_044337805.1 Bacteroidia bacterium | reverse complement strand
TGGATGCCATGTTGGGATATCCTTCTTCTGATCCTCATGGCTCACCCATACCCGATAAAGATGGCAGGGTGAAGAGGCGCAAGGAAAAAAAACTTTCTGAATGCCGCGCGGGTGATAAGCTTCTGCTAAGCAGCGTAAACCAGGGTTCAGATGATTTTCTTCGTTTTTTAAGTCAGCGCAGGCTAACGCTTGGGCTTTCCTTCACCGTTATGAAGGTAGAGTCATTTGATGGAAGTATGCAGATTACCGTTAAAGGGCGTCGTCCTGAGTTTTTGAGCAGGGAGGTTTGTGAAAAATTGATGGTGTGCCAGGCATGAATGAATGACTCTTCAACTTTTCTCTGATTCGTCATTTTAATTTCGGTTATGCCTGATGGCTAATACAGCAATAAAAATGAAGGGAATTGTGGAGAGTACTATTTTATAGTTTAAACTGACTATCCCTATCACAAACATAGATGCAAGTAATATGCCCAATCCCCCGATTCCTGTATATGTCAATAGTTTGCCCGGCTTTTTTTGAAATAATGTAATGATTAAGACCAATTGTCCTGTCATTGGCAACAAGGTAAATGGATGAAGCACGGAAACCGGGTCGGTCAATAATTTTGAAATGATCCCGACTTCTGCCTGAAAAAGAAATGAATGATTATTTCCACCCCACTCCAGATATCCGAAAAGCGAAGTGATAATTAAAAGAATGTTTAATATTTTACTTTTCATTTTGTCTCTTGTCGGTATTTGAAGCTGCGTTTTAAGCTAATCGCAAACGCCTTTTTTCATGTCCATAAAAGCAATATTACTTAGACGGGACTCGCATTTTCCATCATGCTAACCATCTACAAATCCTGAGTGCTTGTTTCTGTATGTATCAATGGATAAATAAAAAAGCCGCCCGAGAGCGGCTTTTTTATTTGTCTGTGCTGAGTTTTACTTCACCACAAGTTTTTGCTGTTGTACTTTGCCATTGATATTCAGGCTTACGAGGTACATGCCATTGCTCAGCAAATCAGTGTTGAGTAACAGTTTATGGTTACCGGCGCTGATATTTCCGTTCATCAGTTCCATCACCTCACGTCCTGCAAGATCCAACAAGGTCATTCTGGCCTGACCTGCTTCCGTTACTCTGATGGCAATGGTTGTCTGATCGTCTGCCGGGTTGGGCATGATGTTGATGCTGTTTGTGTTTGAGGTATTTTCTTCAATACCTGTAACACCCGAAATCTCAATATCATCAAGATAGAAGTTGTTGGATGTTTCACTCGCAACGAACTGGAATTTGAAACGAGTGTCGGCCAACAGGGAGGCCTGTGGGATGGTCATCGATGCTTGTGTCCAGAAGGAAGCTCCTGATGGGGTATACGGACTGAGATACAAACCTGCTTTGGTAAGACCGGTGCCAGAAAGGGTTAATCTGGTGGTCCAGGTTTCACCGCAGTTCGTGGAGACCTGCACCTTTAAGTTATCATTGATATTTGATACGGTGGCTGAAGTTGTTCCAACCGAGTACCAGAACTTCAGGGAAGCAGTGTTCATGTAGTCAAGATTCACAGAAGGACTCACAATTTCATCCATGTCGCCGTTATCGGAACCGAAAGTATTCAGTTTGATACATCCGTTTGCCGTTTTTCCGGCGCTTGAGGTATAGGTGAATTTTCGGCTGTCATTACCCGGATTGTAAGAAGACCATTTAATAAATGAAGTGGAATCGTTGAATGGCTCTGAATATGGAGCGGTTGCTTCTGCAATGCCTCTGCCTACATAGATGTAATCGTAACTGGTTTTAGTGTCAGTTCCTGCAGCATTGGAAACGATAAGCTCAACGCGCTTCCAGCCCGGATTGTTGAACAAGATACCGCTTGGGTTCTTCACGTTCGAGGTGGAGGGAGTGGCATCGTCGAAGGTCCACTGCCATGAACTCACCGTTCCGTTTGATGAATTATCAAAGAAGTTTACCTGATCACCGAGGCAGGTAAATTTACGGTTGCTGTAGAAGTCTGCTATTGGTGCGCAGAGCGAAGCAGCTCCTGAAACACCTGTTGCATTGATGTTTGCAGAAGTGCTGAGGTTGTTTCTGTCGGCAACAGCGTTATTCATGGTCAGGCGCATCAGGCTTTTCTGGTCTTCTGTGTACATTCTTGAACAGTAAGAATATTCCATGAAGTTTTGTACGTTTTCGATGATGGGAGGATTACAGACAGAGCCAGACAGGTTACAGCTTGTCCATCCTTCTGTGATAGGGGTGTCATCAATACCGTCGTCACCGCAGGCAACTCCGGGTTCGTTTGTCGGACCCCAGGGATGGTCGAGACCGAGGTAGTGGCCCACTTCGTGGGTTAGCGCTCTGGAACGACCCGGAGTACCGGTTCCGACAGAACCAATGTAGTCGTGAAGGATGATGATGCCATCAACAAGGAACATCATGCCAAACTGCGCACCGGAAGGTTTGTAGGCATAACCGGCAACACCGGCGCTTCCAATGCTGTTCACCACCCAAATATTCAGGTATTTGTGGCGGGGCCATGGGTTGAGTTTGCTGTTGTCGCCTCCATTGTAAGTTTTGAAGGATGCAATACGGTCAATACCGTTGGTACAATTTCCGTCAGGATCGATGTTGGCGAGCTTGAACTGAATACCTACATCGGCTACGATGCTTTTGAACTCATTGATAACAATGTTGGTGTCAGCATTAAGCTTGTTGAAGTCTTCGTTCAGGATCCTCATCGCATCAAAAATCTGAGCATCGCTGATATTCTCCTGACCATAGTCGTGTACGATGTGAAACACTACGGGAATGGTATAAACGGTCTGATTTTTCAGCTGTACCCCACCCATTAGTTTCGTCCTGGCTTTCATTTCCTCTTCATGCTGATGAATCTGCGCGGCCAACTCAGGATGCTCAGCCATCAGCTTCTGCATCATGATGTGTGTGCCGCACTGAAAGTGTTCAGCGCTCTGTGCATTTCCACCCATATAGCAACCCATGGTGAGGGCCGCAAGGATTGTGGTAAAAATTTTACGCATTTGTCCGGTTTATTTTAGTTCTCAAATTAAGTGAATCTATTTCTTAAAACAAAATTTTTCTCAAATGGTTTAACGGGCAAGAATCTCAATCATTCTGAGCAATTCAGGGTTCAATTCCTGTATATGTTTCACCGCCTGAGGGAATGGGGTCAGCACCACTTGTTTATCAACAACGCCAACCATGCATCCTGCCGCGCCTTCCCGTATTTTTTCAACAGCCGAGAAGCCCATCCGGCTTGCCAGCACTCTATCCATACACGATGGACTGCCACCTCGCTGCATGTGGCCAAGAATCGAAACGCGTATGTCGAACTGGTCTTCAAAATGTTCCTGTATCACTTTCGCTACGCTGAAGGCGCCGCCTGCTTCGTCGCCTTCCGCTACCATGATGATTTTGGATCTTTTCTCGCGCTTTTTTTCTTCCAGCCTTCTCAGAATGCTCGCATAGCTGGTCGCTGTCTCGGGCATCAAAATGCTCTCGGCTCCCACTGCAATGCCGCTCCTCAGCGCAATAAGGCCCGCATCACGTCCCATCACCTCTACAATAAAAAGCCTGTCGTGTGATTCGGCCGTGTCTCTTATTTTGTCAACAGCTTCTACCACGGTGTTGATGGCCGTGTCGTATCCAATGGTGAAATCTGTTCCGGCCAGGTCGTTGTCAATCGTGCCCGGACAACCCAGAATGGGGAAGGGGTAGCGTTTTGCAAACTCCAAAGCACCCCTGAATGTCCCGTCTCCACCAATAACAATTAATCCCTCTATCCCCGAATTTTTAAGATTCTCCCAGGCCTGTGCCATGCCTTCTTCTGTCATAAAACGCTTGCTGCGCATGGTCTTCAAAATGGTGCCTCCCCGCTGCATAATGTTTGCTACCGATAGCGCATCCAGGTTCACAAAATCTCCTTCTATCAGTCCTTCATAACCACGTCTAATACCGGTAACTTCTAACTTGTAATGCACGGCTGTCCTTACCACTGCTCTGATGCATGCATTCATGCCGGGCGCATCTCCTCCCGATGTTAATACTCCAATTTTTTTCATGCTGCTAAGATAGGTATTTTTCAAATTGTCAAAATGACACTAAGACAGGTTTCTGTTTTGCTTTTGGGCAGCTTCTGAAGCATTCCTTCCTATACGAAGACGCGCAATCTCTCTCAAAACGCCTGATTCGATACGTCAATCTTCCGATGAATAGCGCTCACCATCGTATCGTCATTCCCGGTAATGCCGCAAAAACAATCTTCGCAAGGGGCTTTTGTTTAGATTTGCCCGCAGCCAACGCGGCATTCATGAATTACCCGAAATCGTTTACCAAATTGCAGCTTGCCTTGCTGCTTCCCTCCGTGGCTGTGGTATTGCTTTATTGTCTGAATGCACTGTATTCCAATCCCAGCGGCGACGATTTTCTTTATGCCGATACCTATATCAAGCTGGGCTTTTCCGGTTCCCAGATACATTGGTACACCGACTGGAACGGACGCTATTTCTCCACCATTTTCCTTACCTGGCTTAACCCGCTTTCCTACCACCGCTACGACCTTTACAAGGTGGTGAACATCCTGCTGCTGCTTTCTCTTTTCTTTTCTCTGTTCTATACTGCCCTGTCTTTCGCACGCCGGGCCGGTATCAAAGAGAGCTTCATCATCGCATTGTTGTTCATGGTTTTTTTCTCGGTAAACCTCACTCAAAT
>JBIIMV010000149.1:0-4764 GCA_044337805.1 Bacteroidia bacterium | reverse complement strand
GTTGAGAAAAAAGATGGGAGAAGCTGCGATAAAAGCTGCTATGGCGGTAAGCTATGAAGGCGTAGGAACTGTAGAGTTTCTCGTTGACAAGCACCGCAACTTCTATTTCATGGAGATGAACACCCGCATTCAGGTCGAGCATCCAATCACTGAAGAGGTAATCAACTACGACCTTATCAGGGAACAGATTCTTGTTGCCGCCGGTGTACCCATCAGCGGGAAAAATTACTTTCCTCAGCTTCATGCTATTGAATGCCGTATCAACGCAGAGGATGTAATGAACGGCTTCAGACCCTCACCCGGAAAAATTACCAACCTTCATATCCCCGGAGGTCATGGAATTCGTGTAGACACCCATGTTTACGCAGGTTATACCATTCCGCCCAATTATGACTCAATGATTGCCAAACTCATTACTGTTGCACAAACGCGTGAAGAGGCCATCATGAAAATGTATAGAGCCCTGAGCGAATTCGTGATCGAAGGAGTGAAAACCACGATTCCTTTTCACATTCGTCTGATGCAGGACGAACAATTTCGCGCGGGAAACTACACCACGAAATTTTTGGAAGGATTCGACTTCAGTCAGCTCTGAGCATTCCAGCCCCATTGACCGATATTTATTCTCGGTAAGACATAAGATTCAACCGCATTCAATAACCTCTTTTCAAGACTGATTCAGAATGGAAGAGGATGGATGACATTTTTTTAACCCAATCATTAAGAGGGAGTTAGGAGTTATGGGCAAGTTAAAAAAATAGAGATGTGAGAGACACCGAAAAATGAAATCGACGAATGTAAACTGCATATTTTCGTTGACTAAAAAACAGTGGAGACAGAAGACCATATTAAAATACAACGAGTAATCTGAAAATCGAAAAGAGTAAGAACAAGCCATTTAAAAAGTAAAAAAAATGAACCTTAAATCAATACTTCTGACAGCAGCAGCATCATTAGGTTTAGTGACTTCTGTTCAATTGCATGCACAGGTTACACGACCGGTCGGCATAAACATTTCTTATGTGGCCGATTATTCCACCGAGCTCGTTTTTACGAATGCCTTTCTTCAGTGCCGCGATTGGATTTCTTGCAACGCCAATAATACCGGTCCATGGGATACTCAGATTTCTGTGCCGCTCAGACCGGATGGTTATCCGATTGAGCTACCTTATGATGATGGCGTTAACCTGCCGCAAAAATTAAAGACCCTGATGATTTGGGATCTTTTTTCCGCTACGCCAACAGGTACATTTCGCCTCAAATCAAGCGGTACCGGTCAAATCAAATTAACAAACGGAGCTACCGGAACCTACAATAGTCCTGTTGACACCCTTGTACAGGTTACCGGTGGAGTTATTCTGGAGCTTATGGCCTCAGATATTAACGATCCTGTGCACGACATTAAGTTTATCCTGCCCGGATACATCAATACCTATCAAACGCAATTATTTACCTCTGAATTCCTTGATTTTTTATCAGATTTTCAGGTCATCCGCTTTATGGATTTTACCAATACAAATGGTTCTCCGGTGGTGACTTGGTCAGATCGTACCATGCCCGATTATTATACTCAGGGTAAATTTGGCGGCGTAGCATGGGACTATGTTGTTCAGCTAGCCAACATTACTCAAAAAGACATTTGGATAAACATCCCCCATAAGGCGGATAATGCTTTTCTGGATAGCTTGGCAAACTTCCTTCAAAATGGGCTAGATCCTTCCATTAAAATTTATCTCGAGTACAGCAACGAAGTATGGAATGGTGCGTTCTCACAGAATGCCGATTGTGCTCAAATGGCACAGAATCTCGGTTACACCGGGCAACAATGGGAGCGCGCCTGGAAGTACACAGCCAAGCGTTCGGCCGATGTGTTTAAAGCATTCTCTGATGTTTTTACAGACGATGCACGTATCATCAAAATTATTCCATCACAGGCAGCCAACAGTTGGGTCACCAATCAAATTGTAAATTTCTTCAACGACCCGTTTTACAATCCACATCAGGTTGGCGCTGATGCTATTGCAGTTGCACCCTACTTTGGCCACAGGGTAGCCAATGATATTGCAAATGCAGGATTGGCATCAACGATTTCAGTTCCCGATATCATTGATTCGCTCCAACTTTCCTTTCCCGAAGCACAGGGCTGGATTATGGACAATAAAACAGTAGCAGATAACCATAACCTTGATTTGATTGTATACGAAGGTGGACAGCATCTTGTAGCAACCGGCAATAACATCAACAACGATACCCTTACTCAAAAACTCATTGCAGCCAACCACGATACAGCCATGTACGGGCTCTATTGCGACTATTTTGATTTCTGGTACAGCAATGTTGGCAATCTCTTTTGCCACTTCTCTTCAACCCAGCGATATACCAAATGGGGAAGCTGGGGACTAATGGAAAACCAGCAGGATACCTTGAATCCAAAATACCGCAGCCTAGGGGATTGTACATTTAGTTTTAACACCATCGTAACCGCTTTCGATACATCAAATAACTCGTCTGAAATCAACGTTTTTCCAAATCCATCTGATGGCCTTGTATTTCTTGACTTTCAGGATGGTCGGGCAAGGCAGTATCAACTATTTGATGCAACAGGAAAGCTTTTGGAAACCAACACCGGCAGAGCCGTTAGCCTGGTGAATCTTGCCGAAGGACTTTACGTTATCAGAATTGAGAACCGCACCTTCCGGGTTATTAAAAAGTAAATTCATTTTGCAATCATAAGGCACTGCAATGATTCCGCCGGCCCATTATTAGTACAGTTCAAAATCAGACAATATTCTTTCACTTGTTTTTAGTTAATGTTAAATGCTTTGGGCGTTGTAAGGCGGCTCATGCAAAACAACACCATTGAAAACAGGAAATTGTGATATAATAACGACAACCAGCCCATAACAGCACCTACATGAAATTGGCGGTTCAGTGGTGGCGGACAGTTTTGTGCTTCGAAATCGCTAACTTCTTGTAGCCGCAAAACGGTAAATACTGTGTT
Organism: Bacteroidia bacterium; assembly: GCA_044337805.1. Classification (GTDB taxonomy): domain Bacteria; phylum Bacteroidota; class Bacteroidia; order UBA4408; family UBA4408; genus JBEGML01. The sequence continues at coordinate 1,763 of JBIIMV010000149.1, read as the reverse complement.
TTGTCCTTGTCAGGATTTTGAAATTGAAAAATACGAGTAAAAAAATCCAATATTTTTTACCTTGGCCGAATTGAAAAAATGCATCAGAATCGGCAAATGCGAGGCTCAAAAAAATATTCATCTGATTTTCATTTCAGAATAACAAAATCAATCCTTGCGTTTGTTTTTATATATGTAGCGAGTTCATGCTTACCCTTAAAAGCTCAGAGATTTTCGGGTGGTATCTTTCTCCTCAACACGAGCAAGGAGAAATACCTGCTTTCAAAAATCAACATTGTAAAAGCAAATGAAAATGGAACTAGAGTAAGTAATTGTCAACTTGACTTTTTCAAAGTGTTGGATGAATACAAGGGAAAAAGTAAGTTTTACAAAAATCCCGAAAAGGACAGCAGACTGGAACACCTGGGAACAGCGACAACTAACAATCTTGGTGTTTTGAAATTTGCACTTGACTTTGGACAAGAATATGTGATAGATGTCAAAAAATTCGGTTTTTATCGCTCTGCATTTATTTTCAAAACAGAGCTCTATGAATATTCTGAAAAGTTCAAGAGTTTTAATAAATATGAATGTAACTATTCATTGTTTCCCTCAGCAGGGGGAAAACTTGAGGATGATCCGGAAGAAAAAATCAGAATCATTGAGTTTAATCCGCTTTTTTCACCACCCAAATTTACTATCACTCAGAAAATAATCAATCAGGTTGATAGCACAAAGAATAAACCAACAGATGGCTTTGCGAAACATAAAAGAATTTCAGAGGAAAATCCATCAGCAAATCATGCTGCTGAGAAAAAGAAAAAAGAGAAAAAATTCTTTTTAGGAAAAGACAATAGTACCGGTTACGTGCTTAATGGTGATACGTTTAATGTGATTGACAGAAATATAGAGAAGCAGGGCTTGTGGAGATTTGAGGCAGGTTATCTTGGATCTCAGGGAGCAAATCCGCAAAGCTTACTCATTTCCGGAGTTTATGAGAATAATTTAAAAACAGGAACCTGGAGGCGATATTACGAGGAAGAAAAGGTACAACTTGAACTTCCTTTCATCAACAATCAACCAACGGGAGAGTATCAAATTTTTTCTCCAAACGGAAATCTGAGGGCAGATGGCAAATTCGAAAAAAAATCATTCCTGCTTGAGGGCAGTCAGAAAACATATTATGAAAATGGAATAATGCACCAGCATCTTCAATTCAACAAAGAAGGTAAAAAAGAGGGGGTGCAGGTGGTTTTTTTCAGTTCAGGAGGACTTGCCATTGTTGCAGAGATGAAAAATGATCTTTTAGATGGTGACATGACGTTATTTAATGAAATGGGCCTGCCGGTGATGAAGAAAAAATACAAGAAAGGGCAACTCCTCTCTCAACAAAAACTTGGAACAGCGGATGCAGCAATCACCAAAACACTCGACTCACTTCTGGCGGGCATGAAAGAAGCAGGAAAGGAATCTCAGAAAATCATCACTGGCGGTTTAGAAGAAATAAAAAGAACAGAAAAAGATTATGACACCATACTTAAAGAAAGAGAGCAGGATCTTATTGTTGCAAAAATAAAACTGGATTTGCAAGGCAGGGAGCTCATCAAAGAAAGAAGAAAGATGAGCAGAATGGAACTTCTTGTAAAGCTTCAGGAAGAGGAAAACAACCAACAAAGAAACCTTGCCATCGGCATTTCTGTATTCTCCCTTCTGATTTTGGTAATTTTATTCCTCGTGCTGCAGGCCTCACGCGCAAAAACACGCATCAACAAAGAGTTAAAAGA
>JBIIMV010000148.1:0-4786 GCA_044337805.1 Bacteroidia bacterium | reverse complement strand
ACAAACTCAGACATACACTCGTAGTTTCTGACGCATGTGAAACAGGTCCCGCATTTTATCTAGCCATGCGAAGCGCACCCAAGGCTGTGAATTGTCAGGATTGGGAATCAACGAGACTAAAATCAGCACAAGTATTCACATCAAGCGATCGTGAGAAGTCTGCTGATAACTCATTATTTGCGAAAACTTTTGCCAATATTCTTAATAACAATCCCGAAAAATGTATTCCAATAGACCGGATTTCGGAAAGGGTCACCATGGCAGTTGAGCAGAATCAAAAACAAAAACCGAAATTTGGGAACATCAGCGGGCTTGAAGATGAATCAGGAACTTTTTTCTTTATCCGAAAATAATTGATAATGTTATTCTTCAATCGCTTGATCGAGAGTATTGGAAAGGGGAAAATTTATGCTTGTATATTTATCGTGCTGGCTCTTTTTTGTGATTTTGGTGTACTTGCCCAGCAATATAATTTTGATGCATTCACTGTAAAAAACGGACTCATCCAATCAAATGTTACCAGTATCATACAAGATAATGATGGGTTCCTCTGGTTCGGCACAGAAGGAGGGATAAGCAAGTTTAACGGAAGGGTTTTTTCAGGATTCAGCACTTCAAACGGATTGGCAGAATCGGCAGTTCAGGGATTCACCAAAGACAAAAAAGGGCGCATCTGGGTCGCGCATACCCTTGGCAAAGTTTCAGTATTCGAAAAAAACACATTCAGGGAGGTAAATTTCTCCAAAACCCTCGGCCAAAGTCGCATTCAGAGTATTTTCACAGACCTGAGGGGTTTTATCTGGCTTTGCACAGTGGAAAGAGGCGCGATATGCTTCAATCCTGACAATCCCACCCAAGCCGATGCATTTGGTTTAAAAGAAGGACTGGATGATGATGTTTATTCAGGTATGCAGAGTAAATCAGGTTTAATCTGGTTTGTTACTTCAATAGGGATAAAAACATTCAATCCTAAAACATCCGATTTTGATTTTTTCAAACCCAAAGATTTACCTTTTTACAGATATACCTGCATTGCAGAAGATTTCGAGGGAAGTGTTTGGATTGGAACCTATGACCATGGCATCATAAAATATCGCCAATCCGATAATGTTTGGAACTTTTATGACCGATCAGAAGGACTTCCATCATCATTTGTGACATGCATAGTAAGCAGAAAAGACAGCTCTGTTGTCTGTGGAACATGGAAAACCGACGAAGTAGACGGCGGCATTGCCATTTTCAAAAAAGGTCGCATAACAGGAATTAACAAGCAAAAAGGTTTACCCGGCGAAAAAATCTATTCCCTCTACGACGACATAGAAGGCAATCTTTGGATTGGATTAAAAAATCGTGGCGTAGCAGAATTCTCGGGAACCTATTTCAGTCACTTGGGTAAAAGAGAAGGAATTAGCAATGAAATAATAAACACCGTAAGAGTTGACAATTATGGACAAGGTTGGGTTGGAACTGACGCAGGAATAAGCATCATTCAAAACACAGGAAGCAGCACAAAAGTTAGAAATATCGAAACTGTTGAACTGCTCATGAGTAACCAGATAACCGACATTGAAGACCTGGGAGCTACAATGGCTGTATCAAGTTTCATTGGTGACATAGGGCTTTTTGATAAGGCAACCGGTCAACTGAAAGAGAGGCTTGAAATTAACAAGAACTATGTTAATTGTCTGGAGGTTGACAAAAATCAGCAACTCTGGATTGGCTCAGTAAATGGATTAACCATTTATGATATGCGAACCAAAAAGTTTTCTCAGGTAGACCACCTTGAAGGCAAAAACGTTATGACCATCAAATTCGAGAATAACGGAAAAATATGGGTAGGCACCAGAGAGGGCGGCTTGTATAGCGGGAGTAACGCAAATACCATTAAAAAGGTCAATGCTTTCCCTCACCGGAGTCCATCAACGATTTGCATTACCAAAAAACAAGAAGTCTGGGTAGGCACAGAAGGAGGTGGGCTCTATAAAATACTAACAAACGGAAAAGTTGCACCGGAGACAGAATTTAACAGGAAGGCAGAGTTTATCTCCGGAATAATAGAAGGACGTGATGGAATTATTGTAGGCACATCAATTGGATTTTTCATTTTAAACGGTAAGAATATCCGTTATTATGACGAAAATGACGGATTCATTCATCCCGAGGTCATGTTAAATAGTCTTTACACCGATGATTCGGGAAGTTATTGGTTTGGCACTAATAATGGAATCACGGTTTTCAAACCATCCGAAGACAAAATTTCAGAAAAGGGGCCAAAGGTGTTTCTTGAATCCATTCAGGTGTTCTCAAAATTGATACCGAAAAGTGAAAAGATAAAACTGTCATACCGCGAAAATGACTTAACATTCTCTTATACTGCACTCACATACAAGGCAAGAGGAAAAATCAGATACCGTTACTTCTTAGAGGGTATTGATAAAAGCTACCAGAAAGAAACCACGCAGAATATAGCGCACTACACCAACCTGAACCCGGGCCAGTATACCTTCAAGGTATACGCAAAAAATTCAGATGGCTTGTGGTCTTCTGAGCCGGCTGAATTCAGGTTTGAGATCACCCCGCCATTCTGGAAAACAGCGTGGTTCATCACGATACTAATAATAACAATTATTGGTGGAGTATGGCTCTATGTTTTTTTCAGAACACTCAACCTCAGAAACGCGAGGCAAGAACTTGCAAGACAAGTGAAAGAAAGAACCAAAGAAATTGAATTAAAGAATCTCAATCTTCTGGAGGCCAACGCAATTATCACAAATAAAAATAAAGAGATAACAGACAGCATTAACTACGCGAAAAGGATTCAGGAATCTATCTTACCCAACCCAAGTGATTTGCAAAATTTCTTTCCCGGTAGTTTTATTATCTATAAACCAAAGGATATTGTTAGCGGCGATTTCTATTGGTTCAAGGAAGAGGATAATGCTAACGGAACCAGGGGGAGAATTTTTGTTGCAGTTGCCGATTGCACAGGGCATGGGGTACCCGGAGCTTTCATGTGTATGATTGGCAGTTCACTGCTGCACCAGATTTTACAGGAAAATCCGGGAATAAAACCCTCCGGCATGCTGCAATTATTAGACAAGGGAATTAACTTCCTTCTTAAACAAAACGAAACTGAAACAAAGGATGGAATGGATATTGCGCTGTGTGTATACGACCCCAACTCCGGCACTTTGGAATTTTCCGGGGCCATGCGCCCAATGTTTCTGATTAGAAAGGAAGAAAAAGAAGAATTGATTTTCCATGAGTTCAAGGCCGACAAAGAAAGTATTGGGGGACATGTGGCCAATGATTCCAAAAATTTCGAAAACCATGTCATAAGACTTGAGAAAGGTGACACCATTTACTTCGCAACGGATGGTTTCACAGATCAGTTCGGGGGAGTCAGAGGTAAGAAACTTATGACAAAGAAATTCAAGGACCTTCTGCAAGCAACAGTTTCTGATTCAATGACCGATCAAGAAAAAAAGATTCTGCGATTTTGGGATGAATGGTCAAATGGCTATGAGCAAGTAGACGATGTATTGGTTTTAGGACTCAGGATTGATGAACCCTATGGAAGCTAAGGTTGACATTAAATACGATAAGCATGCATTTTCGGTCAGAATAAACCATCAGGTTTCCCCGAAGAAAAGCAAACTTATTTTAGCCTGGATTATTCTATGGTCTGTATCAGGCCTCATCGTGCTTTCTCAGATATTCGCTAAGTACTCCAGAGATGTAAAAATCATGCTGGTTATATGGATGGCATTTTGGTCCTACTTTTTGATTCGAAGCATATCGATTTACTTATGGAGAACCAGAGGATCAGAGGAAATAGCGGGCAATGACACCATTTGGAAATATTGGAAATTCAATGGTAGCAAAAAGTATGAAAAGGAAATTGCGGTAGAGGAGATTTCGAAAATTATTTTTTTGGGCAGTAGCCAAATAGAGAAAAAAGGAACCTTTGCGGATTCAAGCTTTCTTTCCATAGGAAACCCGGGTATTGTGATCGAGACGAAATCAGGACCGCTTGCACTCGGCATTCAGTTCAGTGAAGCCGATTCAAAAAAAATAAACAAAACGCTTCTGCTTTTTTCAGCTAAAAAAGGATAACTGAACTTAGAATTTAACCCTCGACTTGCTCGTTCCGGTTAATTTGTAGGATATATAAAGCTGGGCTGTGAGGAAGGCATCGTCATAATTCGGATTTCCTCTTTGCTCGCCGGGATTCGTACCACCTGGAATGACCTCGTTGGTGGAAGGATTGGACAAATAGGCAGCAACATCTCCCCTGACCGAGCGAATAGCATCTGGATCATAGTAGTTTGTACTGACATCATCCATGTAGTCGGTAAAAGTTTTCCTCATGCAATATTCCAAACCGATACTAAACTCCTTATTTACCGGATACTTGAAACCAATACCGAGAGGAATGGCAATTTGAATCAAACTATATTCCTTTCCTCCATCAGGTAACCCCTGCCCTTCCGTTCCGAGGGGTTTTAAAGCTACCCATTGGGATTGATACTGAGCTTTTGGATTAAAGTAAAATGTGGATAGACCGGCAAATACATAAAAGTTTACAGGGAACTTCTTACTGCGTCGGCTATAACGCCCTCTTAACTTTTCCTCGATGATAGAATATTCATAAACGGTAGAAAGCTCGAAGACATCTGATCTGAAACTAAGGTTACGGTTCAACCTTGAAGGTTCGAGAGTAAGTTGATCATTACCTGCAACCCTGCACCAGGTAAATGATGTTTTTACGGCCATATTGGTGGCG
>JBIIMV010000147.1:0-4799 GCA_044337805.1 Bacteroidia bacterium | reverse complement strand
ACCGCCTCGCCTCTATGGTGAAACCTGAAATCATCGGTGGCTTTACCCGATACGACGGGGTTTTTCTCAAACATGTTGGCATAAGCAATATGTCTCATGTTTCTTTTCCTGAAAACCTCCATATCGAAGATTATGTATTTATCGGACACTTCAATTATGTGGATTGTCTGATTGGAACCCGAATCGGTGAGGGGACTCAAATCAGCAACTTTATCTCTGTGTTAAATCATTCTTCGCACCATGCTCTCAGATTACACGCTAGGCAACAGGCAAATATGCCTCCGCAAAACCGCAAAGGGCTGGTAAAAGGGAAGGTTGACATTGGTAAGTACTGCTTCATCGGGGCTCACGCTGTCATCATGCCCGGAACCAAACTGGGCGATGGGTGCATCGTTTCTGCCTACTCTTACGTGAGCGGGGAATTTCCTCCCTTCAGTATTCTCAGAGGTTGCCCGGCAGTGGTTATCGGGGATGCCCGACAGGCAGATGATAAATTTCTGAATGAATTTCCTGAATTGAGAGGGTCCTACATGGGCGGGAATTTTTTTCAATAAAATAATCCGCTCATCTTTGACCGATAAATGGAGTTTCTATCCTTCAAAAATCATCATGCTCATCCCGCCCTATCCTGCATTGGCGAGGATTTCCCCATATATTTTACCCCTGCCTATCACAATTATGAAAATGCCATTGGCTTCGAAACCGGCTTTCTTCATCTCGGAGGGGTACTTTTCCCTTTCAGGGTCTATAAAAAACTCTTTTACCGGGCAATTCAGTTCATGCACCCTCCTGTTAATGATAAGGGTGAACTGATCGAGGCCGGTAAAGAAAAAAACTTTACTGAAACCGCTCTTCAGTTCCTCAGAAAGGAAGGCCGGTTTCACAGGGTTTCACAACCCTTCACAAACGAGGTCTTCAATGCCATACCTCAGGGTGCAACAGGAGCGCCTTTTGGTAAATTCTTCCTTCCTCTTGAAGGAAAAACGGAAGACGATCTGTTGATGGGTTTCCAGCCTCGCGCAAGACGATCTGTTAAGGAGGTAATCAAAGAGGCAGAGAAGATCGAGGTTAAATTCGGCCCCGGGCAGCTCGACGCTCTCTATCCCATGTACCTTGCGCTGCATAAAAAACAATCTCTTTACGCTGAACCTTTTACTACCCTTAAGGCTCAGGCCGATATTCTCGGTGAAAAACACTGTCTGATTTCTATGATCTATGACCATGGCACTCCTGAAGGTGGTGTTATGGCTCTCTACACCCAACGAGAGGCCTGCACTTTCCATGGCGCTGTGGCCGATAAAACACGTCTGCAGGGTTCTCTGCGCTACCTCTACTGGGAAATGATACGTGAATTCCACCGCCGCGGTGTTAAAACAATGGCATTCGGCGGTGCAAGACTATCAGACGTTTCAGGTACCAAACTTCAGGGTATTCAGGATTTTAAAAGCCGATTCGGTGCAGGTATCAGAAAAGGATTCATCTGGAAAGCTGATCTGAACCCCGCTGTATGCAGGGCTTACGATACTTTGATGATGGCAAACATGAAGTTAAAAGGACTTAAAGCCGGGCCGGATGTCATCGACTACGAAAAAAACCGTACCCCGATCATCAGCAATGCCGAGGCCTGATTTTTCATATCACCTGCTGCTGACCTTCGATTATGAGTTATTCCTCGGCAGCCGCAGCGGTACTCCGCTGAAATGCCTCATTGAACCAACCCAATTACTTCTTTCTGTCCTGGATAAACATAACGCCAGGTCTGTCTTCTTTGTTGATGCCCTTTACCTAAAGAAACTACTTGATCAGGGTCTTGAAAATGATTACAACATGGTCGCCGATCAAATTCGCCAGATCAAAGCAAATGGTCATGATGTTTTTCTCCATATTCATCCTCACTGGTTAGACGCAGTTTACAATGCGAAAATTGGTGAATGGGACCTGAGTAACATTCGTAAATATGCATTCTCTGCACTGAACGATGATGAGGTGGAACAAATTTTTTGGCAAGGATATGAGACTATGAATGATGTTCTGGGAAATGAAGGGAAGGTCATCACCGGATACCGGGCAGGTGGCCTGTTTGTTCAACCATTCCCGCGTCTGAGTACCATTCTTCAAAAACTGAATATCACCAACGAATTCTCTGTATTCCCGGGGTTTAAATCTAATGCTGGTGGCTTCAGTATTCAATTTCCCGAACAGGGTCTGCCTCTCGCCTATTCATTTTCTTCTGATATTCTGAAACCCGAAGCAAATGGATTATTTAAAGAATATACTATAAATAAATTTAGTTTTAGCACTTACAACAGGTGGATAAACAGTATCGTATTCAGGGTGCTGATGCGACAACCTGAATGGAAACCCTACGGAAATGGCAAAGGTGCCACGCACATCATAGAAAACAACCATAAACGAATCGGTCTGTTTGATGCCGTTACTGAATCATATTCTGTAGAGCTGATGAACCCATGGAAATGCAGGTTATACGAACATGACCTCAGAAACAAAAGGTACCTCCATTTTCTCTCGCACCCAAAACTCATATCAAAAGGCAATATCAACTGCCTCGATTCTTTCCTTAATGCTGTTTCCAGCTTTGCTGAGGTAAACTATGACTTCAGAAATATCCCTCTGCCCTTTATTCCGACTTCAGACTCTGCTGTCTGAGTGCTTCAAACAAAATAATTCCTGCCGCTACTGATACGTTCAGGCTGCCTGTTCTGCCACGCATGGGAATGCGTGCCAGATGATCGCATATCTTTATAATATCAGAACTAATGCCGTCCTGCTCTGAACCCATCACAATGGCAGTTGGCACTGAAAAATCAATGTCGAAAACTGAAGGTGCTCCCTTTTCAGTACAAGCCGTTACGATTAAGCCGCTGGCTTGTAAAAATCTCACTGCTTCGTTAAGTCTTTTTACTCTGCAAACAGGCACCCGAAACAACGCTCCTGCCGAAGTTCGCACGGCGTCTGCCGTAACCAGCGCGCCTCCCTTTTCCGGTATCACAATGGCATGAACTCCCGCACACTCGGCTGATCGTGCGATGGCCCCAAAATTCCTGACATCGGTAACCCTGTCCAAAAGTAAAACAAGGGGCATCTCGCCCTTCTCAAAAACATCCTGAACAACGCTCTCAAGCTGGGCATACTCAATCTCCGAGAGAAAGGCTATTACACCTTGATGATTCCCTCTCGTAATTCTGTTCAGTCTGGTCTGAGGAACCTGCTGTACAGGTATTTCTCTTTCCTGAAGCCTTCTGCGCAATGCCTGTGATAGCTCTCCGCTTAGTCCGGCTTGCCATAATACTTTGGAAATATTCTTTCCACTGTCTAGAGCCTCCATAAGAGGTCTCATTCCAAAAATCAAATCTTTCTTGTCCTGCATTCAGGGTCTGTCATTATAAATTCTTCCTTGCCTCCACGAGTCAACACCACGATACCACTCGTCTTTGTACAACTCTGACCTGCTCAGCTGGTAATCATTGCCTGTAAATGGATTGTCGTTTCTGATAAATGTGAAAGTGAGTGACTTAAAACTTCTCTCTTCTCCGTAAATCCAGGTCTCTGTGCCTGGATCCCGATAAACGGCATTTGGCTGCCCGAAAATAACATAGACCAAACCTCTGTCGGTCCTCCAGCCTTCTGTATAGCTGCTGAACAATCGGTTTGCCTGCTCCGCTCTGCCGTAATATGCGCTCATCACAACTTTTGCACGATCACTGTTGCCGCAAATGCGTACCCAGAAATCTTCCATCGAAATCTCTTTGTTTGCACTGTAACTTAACTCATCATATTCCTGACGGGTGGTGATGAATCTAAGTACCGGTATCATGGTCTCTACTTTCGAAAAATAAGGAAAATCATCGGCATGTCTGAATAAGGTTATTCCTGTTGTGGCAGTGTCTGTCTGAAACTGATAAAACCCCCTGGCAGGAAGTTGTACCATGAAATACCCTCCCTGTCCGCTTAATCTGAAACTGCTGTCGGGCAAAAAGCTGAACGACTTTGCATTTGCTGTACTGAATGGTGGCGGTGGCAATGGAAAATCTCTGCGGTAGTATTTCACATTTACCTGCTCAACGCCATCAGGGGCCTTCAACAATGCTGTCTCGCCGGGCTGAAGAAAATTCCGGAACAGTGGAACCGAATCCATCGCCCGGCAAAGCGTATAGTAATCCCGCCCGGAACTTCTCCTTCGGTCAAGTTGCATCACACTTCTGACACTTGTCTTTCTAATGATGTCAGTAAACTGAATATCGAGAAAACCATTGAATCCCTGCTTCACAACTAACTTTATTTTTCCATACCAGTCTGAATCTGCTCCGGTCTTCTGAGCGCGACGTAAACTGATGCTTGATGAATCACTGACAACTTTTCCGTCGAGCGAGGGCATCACGCGGTAACGAAGTTCTGCATAGGCTGAATATACGGTGTCTTCGGGGTTGCGTGTGAAAAGTAGATTATTCTGGGAAATCCTGAAATGAAGGACCGCCGTATCACCGGGCATATATGAAACAACATAATCCGGGAACAAAATCTGAGCTTCGCTTCTGGTCGCAAATCCTGCATCCTGCTCGGGTGGCCTGAATAGTGCACACGAACTTAAGAGTAAAAATCCTGTTATAAGCGCCGGTAATGCTCTGTTCATTGTTCGCAAATTTAATCTTTAATCGAAGCAGACAGTCATTTACCAATGCTGTATCAGAATGAACTTGTAATCCCAAAGTGAATTTTGGCCGTGCGCAACGATGGCGAAAAACCCCGCTGCCCCCCTAATGCATAGGTGAAGGCAAACT
>JBIIMV010000146.1:0-4803 GCA_044337805.1 Bacteroidia bacterium | reverse complement strand
CTGCAGGTATTATTCCCTCCTCTCAAATTGTATTTGTTAAGAACGGCCACACCGTAAATACCAATGGAGATAACAGAACCTGTTCCGTATTAAAACTCGGTGGTGTTGTAGATACGGAAGATGATAACCTGATTGTTTTCGGATTTTGCGAGGGAACCGGACGTATTAAAATCGCTTCCAACGGAACCGCTTTCAATTTTCCTTTAGGAAACTTCAATTCTTTTAACTCAAGCGGCGGTGGAACAACCGAATATTATGGTTCCGTAAGTGGTTTATTATCTACTTCTCCATTCTACAACAATCTAGAGTTTAGCGGAAGCAGCAGCAAAACCATGGGTAATGTACCTTTCATTGTAAACGGAAATCTCAGTATCAATGATGGTGTTTTCAAAACCGATGTCTTTAACCAGAATCTTACAGTCCTGGGTAACTGGAACAACAACGTTGGTTCATCAGGATTTGTGTCAGGGCAGAATAACGTGATTTTCAATGGAGGTGCTCAGACCATTGGAGGAACGGGTGCCACGCATTTTTATAATGTTGAATTTGCGAACTCCGCTACGAAAATAATGGGCAACAACATTACGGTGGACAACGACTTATTTATCAACCCGGGAGTTACACTCGATGTAAGTGCTTCAAACTTTAATATCCAACTCAAGCACGATTGGGTTAACAATGGTAGTTTTAATGCCAGAGAAGGAACTGTAGATTTAAATGGATCGGCCCTTCAAACCTTGTCAGGAAGTTCTGTCACTGAGTTCTTCAATCTGACTCAGAATAATGTATTCGATGTTACCCTTGGCACAGACCAAAGTCTGAAAAATACACTCAATGTGCAGGCCGGAGATTTCATTACTACTCCAAGAACTTTCACTTTACTCTCAGACTTGACTCGAACAGGCCGAATTGCACCATTGTTTTCGGGCAATGTACAAGGAAATATTTCCCAGCAGAGGCTTGTGCCGGGTCCAACAACCGGGTGGGCTGTTATTGGCGCCCCCGTCTCAGGTCAAACTATTTCTCAATGGACAGATGATTTTCCAACCTCCGGGTTCATTGGTTCAACCGGTAATGCCGGTAACTTCATCTCCATGTACACCTACGATGAGGGAGATTTAGGAGCCTTTGGTGCTCCATCGGCTTATGTACCCATTACGAATGCAGGGGTTGATCCTTTGCTTCCCGGTGTTGGGTATTGGACATTTCTCGGAACAGGACTCACCACCACCGCCGACATTCTCATAGATGCAGAGGGTCCGGTTGTTAAAGGGGCATTTAACTTTAATCCGAGTTTCACCTCAAGCGGAAGTTTGCCTAATGATGGATGGAATCTCGTTGCAAATCCATACCCATCGGCCATTGACTGGAATGCAGCCTCAGGCTGGACAAAAACCAATATGGACAATGCCATATATCTTTATAATGCCGATGGCGCTCAATATGCTGCATGGGTTTCAGGAGTATCTGTGAATGGCGGGGTTTCGGAGATAGGATCGTCCCAGGGTTTTTATGTTAAAGCAAATGCTGCCGGGGCAAGACTTTCATGCACCGAATCGGTAAAATCATCGGCCAATCCTACCTTCCTGAGACAGGGGCGTAATAGCAGCAGTTCTTCCTCAGAGCTGTTCCGCATGACCCTTCTGGGTAACGGAAAGGCAGACGAAGCCGTTGTCAGGTTTTTACCTGATGCTAGTGGTAAGTATGATGGAATGTATGACGCATACAAATGGGATGCAACAAACAATAGCATAGCTTCTGTTTCAACAATTGCCGGCGATGACAATTTATCAATCAACAGCTTGCCACAGGATTTTGCTTCAATATCTGTGCCTGTTAAGATTCTTGCTGGAATTGAGGGTAATTATGAATTATCTTTCCAAGGTATAGAGTCTTTGTCAGGGCTTGCTTGTGTTGTTCTTGAGGACCTGAAAACCGGTCAGATAACAGATTTAAAGAGCACGGATAAGTTGAATTTTCAATCTGAAGCAGGTAGGGAAGAGCCCAGGTTCCTCATTCATCTGGAAAGAGGCGTTCAGGCTACGGCCATTGCTGCGAGTTGCAACAATATTGCTGACGGATCCATCTCTATTGAAGGAATTGGAGGAAGGCAAATTGCTGTGATTGATGAAAGCGGTGTCGAAATTGCAGCAGTTTCAGGGAAATCATCGTTGATGATACCCCATCTGAAATCAGGAGTGTATAAGTTAACTTCTTCGGGTAGTGCTTGTGGAACCACATCACAGGAAATAAGCCTGACAGCCGGCTCCGTTGCATCAGGATTGCCTTCTTTTGAACTTGGTGAAAATGGAAATTATGCTTTCGCTATCTCCGCTCCTGCGGGAGCCGAGGTAGTTTGGAGTATTGAAGGGGAGAATCTTAGCGGAGCAATGGTAAATCACCGTTTCTCCGGTGCCGGTGAGCAGGAGGTTTCCGTTACCATCAAGGACGGAGCCTGTATCGAGACCCGTTCATTTTTAATGAGCGTGGAGAAATCCGGTGCGGAGCAAGGATTCACCGTCGGACCTGATGGTAGCGGTAATCACCTGTTGGTGGTATCAGGTTATCAGGGTACCATGCGCATTGAGATATTGAATGCTGCAGGACAATTGATTTCGGCCGCGTTTCAGGGAAATGTAGCTTCAGGTGCAAGAATAACCTTGAACACTTCAAGTCTACCTGAAGGGATTTATCTTGTGAGAATCAACGCAGAAAACGTTACTGTTACAAGAAAAATTCAGAGGTAAAACCAACCCGATTCTAAAGAAAGAAAGGCCGGATTTATTCCGGCCTTTCTTTTTGTGCACAAAAAAACCGCAGTTGCCTGCGGTTTCGTTTGCTCCCCGGGCTGGGCTCGAACCAGCGACCCTCTGATTAACAGTCAGATGCTCTAACCTGCTGAGCTACCGAGGAAGGTATTTCCAATTGGGAGTGCAATATTATTAGCTTCAATCCGAATATGCAATATATTTGGCCGAATTTTTAATAAAACCTTCAAATGAGTCTGCTGGTTGTTGGTACTGTCGCTTTTGATGCGATTGAAACCCCATTCGGAAAAACCGATAAAATCGTTGGTGGTGCTGCCACATACATCTGTCTATCAGCATCATACTTCACAAAGGAGGTCAATCTTGTTTCGGTTGTGGGTGATGATTTTCCTGAGTCCGCAATCCAGATGCTGAAAGACCACCACACGAATACTGCCGGATTACAGATAAAAAAGGGCGAAAAGACCTTTTTCTGGTCGGGACGATATCATAACGATATGAATTCCCGTGATACCCTGGATACTCAATTAAATGTGTTGGCTTCTTTCGATCCTGTTATTCCTGAGTCCTTTGCGGGGTGTGATTTCTTAATGCTTGGGAATCTTGTTCCTGCGGTGCAGAATAAGGTTATTCGCTCTTTGCCAAAACGCCCCAAACTGATTGTTCTTGACACCATGAATTTTTGGATGGAGACCGCATGGGACGATTTAATGGAAACTCTGACCATGGTGGATGTTCTCACCATCAATGATGCAGAGGCAAGACAACTTTCAGGTGAATATTCTCTTGTGAAAGCAGCACAGAAAATACTCACCATGGGGCCAAAATATCTGGTAATAAAGAAAGGTGAACACGGTGCGCTTTTGTTCAATAACAGGCATGTATTTTTTGCTCCTGCCTTGCCGCTTGAAGATGTCTTTGACCCAACAGGAGCAGGCGACACTTTTGCGGGAGGTTTTATCGGATATCTGGCAAAAACCAAGGATATCTCTTTTGATAACATGAAGCGAGCCATCATCTTTGGCTCTGCCATGGCGTCTTTCTGTGTTGAAAAGTTTGGAACCGAACGAATTGAAAACCTGTCCAGGGAAGAACTTGATGCGAGAGTCCAGGACTTTATCAACCTTGTACAATTTGATATTTCCTTGGTCTAGATTTATTTCTATATTTTTATTCCCAGGCGCAGGGCCGATTGCTTCCCAGAGATGGCAACTGCCAAGGAGAAATTCAGCCTTTCCAGGCCGATGTAATATTCAGTCCAGGGATTCTTCCCTGAAACTGACAAATGATTAATTCCGGCAATCTCGTTGAGCATCAATTTTCTGATTAAAGGAATGCGATTGAGTAAAAGGCCTTGAAAATTAAATCTGAAGTGTGCTTCTGCGAATGGTGCGGAGGTGCTATAGGTGTAATAATCAAGAAGGAAAAATTCCTGTAGACCGAAGCTGCACAGGAATAACCTATTGCCGTTAAAATGTCTTAGGTCTAAAGGCGAAAGCGGTGTCCCGGAAACCTGCCTGCCTGCCGTTATGGAAAATTCATAAAAGCCCAGTCTCATCAGATTTCCTGATTTGTTAAACCCTGCCTCTATTCTGATTAAGTTTTCTGCATCAATGCCTCTGAAGGTAACATGTCTGAGATCGGCCTCGGCAATAATCTCAGGCCATAAGGATTCAAGGTCAACCCTGCGATCGGGGTAAGAACTGTATTTCGTGAACGGAGTAAAAAGCAGCCTAACTGTTCCACCAAACATTTGATTTTCAGAAAAATTCAACTTTTGGTTGTCAGGTAAAATGAGGTTGGGGCTAAACTCAGGCTTGGTTTTTATCAGCGGCGAACTGTAAAGGGTATTTTGAGGAATACTTCGATTTTCCAGTCTAGTCCTGAGTTTTATTTTCAATCCCGGTATGGGAGATGTTTGCCATTCTGCATTAATAAAATCTGTTTCGCTAATCTTCATAAAATGAATCCCGTTAAAAAGGGCCAGCGAAGCATTAAATACAGGCTGAATGGGGTTGTTATCATTAAACTGCAC
>JBIIMV010000145.1:0-4811 GCA_044337805.1 Bacteroidia bacterium | reverse complement strand
TTTTCAGGCAAAATCAGGCGGAGGAAACAATCTCTACCTCGACGATATCAACATCACTGAAAATGCTTTAGGCACAGAAGAGCAGGAAAAGGCTGGCTTCAGCATCTTTCCCAACCCTGCAGAAAGCCGCATTACCATAAAGAGTGCAGCTATGATTGCCGGAGGTACCATCAACATTCGCGACACCCGCGGAAGACTTGTTCAGACTGTTCAATTAACACAGAGCACCCCCAAAATCTTCGATTTTGAGTTAAAATCAATGAGCAGCGGAGTTTACTTTGTTGAATTACAGACAGTTAATGGCTTTTTCACACAAAAGCTTCTCATTAACCAAAAATAATCACCTGAAAATCAAAACAAAAAAGCCCGGATGAACCGGGCTTTTTTGTTTTTCAGAAAATTCACATATCTTGCCTTCACAAAAATAAACCCTGTATGAAGAAAGCTTTACTTTCTGTGATTTTATTTGTTGCCAGCCTGAGTAATCTCATGGCAGCAAGCGGTGGTCCGGATGTATTTGGTTACATCTGGAAAGACAGCAATGAACCTAATGGTCCTGTTTACAACTGGATTGACATCAAGACAAAGCCCAGTGTATTCGAGGTGAAACTTCTCAGCGACGACAACAACCGCGGACCATTTAACATGGGATTCAACTTCAACTATTACTGGTACACGGTAAGTCAGTTCTGGGTTGGTTCGAATGGTTATATTTCATTCAACAACAGCCAGCTTGCCTCCCCGTTTCCGGTTATTCCCTCTTCATCGAATCCTCAGGATTACATAGCTCCAATGGCGGCCGACCTGAATTTTCAATTCGATACCGCTGCCAAATGTTATTTCTGGACCAATCAGAGTCTCGACACCCTGATTGTTACCTGGGAGCATGTTCCATTCTGGACCAATGTCGGCCCCAACAGCAGCACAGGAAGCAACACCTTCCAGCTCATCCTGTCAAATGTTGACCGATCCATTACTTTCCAGTATCAGGAACAGTTGGGAACTTATGTTCAACCCGCCTCCTTCATGACCATTGGCATTGAAAATGTTTCCGGAAATGTCGGACTGCAGCACTCCTATGATACCTATCCACCCATAAACTACGCGATTAAGTATTATTATCCGGCCAACTCCACTTATCAGGTCTTTGATGCCAGCACTGTCTGGAACGACAATGCAGAGACCGGAGGGGTTTTTCTTCAGAAAAATGGAGCTGCTTTTCCCCTGAGGACTGAAATTAAGAATACCGGAAACCAGCCATTGAGTCCGTTTAACGTGCAAGGCAGAGTGGTGAATGCTGCTAACTCAACCATTGTGGTGAGTGCCACAACCAGTCAGGCCCTGACTCCCGGACAGACACAGCAAATTACCCAGAGCAACCAGTTTTTGCCCATCAATACCGGAACATTCCGTTACATCACCGATACTCAGCTCTCCAATGATGCAACCCCTACCAACAATTCAAAAGTTTGTGAGGTTATTGTTGTAGACACCACATTAGGTCCGGTTGATCTGGGGTGGTCTGACCAGACCAATGAAGGAGCCGGACTCAACTGGCAGGGTGGCAATGGTGGAGCAGGTGTATTTGTAGAGCCTCCCTTCTTCCCTTACAAAGTTGAATCGCTCAGCTTCTTTATCGTCAACCGTGCACCCGGTACAACATTCAGGGCTCAGCTTATTGACGACGATGGACTACCCAGTGGTCCGGGTACCGTACTTGTTGACAGCATGGTAGATTCAAACCTTATTGCGGTGAACGCCTGGAATGAGATTGTGCTTCCTCAGCCCGTAACGCTCACTTCCGGCGGCTTTTATATCGGATGGCAAATGGAGGGTGATGGCATTTCGCTCGGTCAGGATACCGGTCCTCCATTTTCAAACCACACCTTCGAAGTATTGGGAAGCACCTGGGCCATTTACCGCTCGCGCGAAACAGAAGACCTGATGATCAGAGCCAAAGTATCGCCTGTGCCTGATACAACATCTTCCGGAAGCAGCATTAAGGAACAAAAAATCAATCCATGGATTAGCGCTCCAAACCCCTGCCATGATAGGTTTTACCTATTCAGCAAGAGTGAATTTAACGATTCGGTAAACCTGGAGATACTTGACCAAACAGGAAGATTGGTAAAATTGCTCCCACAAATGAGGGCAACCCAAAATCAAATTAGTATCAATATTGAAGATCTTGCTAACGGATTCTATTTTGTGAACGTAATAGATTCAAGAGGACTTAACACGATTAGGTTCATTAAGCAATAACCACTTAATCCTTCGACCTATGAAGCGAATTATTATTGTAAGTGTTGTTTCGGCATGGATTGTCATCACCGGTATGCTTTGGGATGTGATGAACGAGCAGAACTTCTCTTTTCAGGTAAAACAGAGGAGTTCTGTTGTGAAAGCTTCTCTTGATGAGATAAAGGATGCCTCGACCTTGAACTAATCTCAGCCCGAACAAACAAAAAAGCCACTCCACAAGGTGTGGCTTTTTTGTTTGAGGATTTCGCAAAAATGGAGGCGCAGATGGTTTTGTAACGGCTCAATATTTCACCCCTACGGGGTTTTGTTCCGGTATTTCGGATGTGCTATAAATATGTCACCCCTACGGGGTTTGGTTCTGTGATTTGGATGTGCTATCAACATTTCACACCTACGGTGTTTTGTTCTGGTATCTTTAACGACAATAAATGTTTCATCACTACGGGTTTTGTTCCGGTGTTTGGATAGGCTATTAATGTTTCATCCCTGCGGGTTTTGTTCCGGTATTTGGATAGGCTATCATTATTTCACCCCTGCGGGGTTTGTTTACGTCTATGTTCCAACTTTCGAACTTTCAAATTGAATGCTGTCCGAATTAAGGGAGGGTTACAGGATGATAATTAGGGAAGAAGAACAAAAAAATCAAGCCGAGTTGTTAGAGATAAAATCTGCAACATATATTGGCGATTTTGCGATCAGGGTTGAATTTAATGACCATCATAAGGTCTTGGTTCATTTTAAACCATTTCTGATGAAAGCCTTGCACCCCGGCATTATGAAATATCAGGAGGAATTATATTTCTAACAGTTTAAAATAGTAGATGGTAATCTTAATTGGAATGACTACGAGATGATATTTCCTCTGGAGGATATTTATAAGGGCAAAATCTAGATTATTTACAATAGGTCTTGGTGCTGATATTCCCGCTAAAGCGGCATCTTCATCATTTAAGAATAGATTAAAATAAAGTTACATTAAGCAGCATTGGCAAAATCGCCATGGCAATTATTAATTGCCAGATGTTCCGACCCGCATTCCAAATGCCGCTCTATCAGAGGTGCCAAACCGCCCTATAAATAGCCAATTGCATAAAGTGGAATATTTTCCAAATGGTCTTGTTTTTTAAAGAATGACATGGATGTTTTTACCGATAATTCAGGATGGTACTTTTCCATAAAGACTTTTAAACTTTTAGATTTTAAATTTTCTTCAGCCTTCACTTCAAGAGGTATGATTTGGTTATCTTTTTGAATGACAAAGTCAACTTCTGCCGTTGCACGCGGGGCCGCCCAATAAAACAACTCATGCCTATTCATTAATTGCTGAGCTACATATTGTTCGGTTAATGCTCCTTTGTATTCAACCAGTATTTTGTTCTGATGAATTAAAATTTGTTCACTCACTCCTGCAGAAGCATTGAGTAAGCCAATATCTGAAAAATACAGCTTAAATGTATCGAAATTGGCATACGATTTTAATGGAACTACCGGATTTTCCACCAAAAAGCATTTATAGATTAAGCCTGAATTTACTAACCAATTTATCGCACTTTCAAATTCTTTTGCCCTTGCGCCATGCTTTAACTGACCATAAATAAACTTCTTATTTTCTTTTGAGAGTTGTCCCAAAATTGACTTCCAAACCATTCTAATTTTTGGAACAATTTCAATGGGTGCATACTTGGCAAAATCGTTTTCATAGCCAATTAAAATATTGTTTTGAATCCTTCTAACCTCATTAAAGTTGTTAGTTTCTAAAAAAGAATTTAATGCTTCCGGCATGCCTCCAACAAAATAATAGGTCCTTAATTTTGAAATCAGTTTATCATGGTAATGCAGCAATATATCTTGCTTTTTTTCTTTTAATAAACTCAGCAATTTATGATCCTTATCATTTAGCAAAAATTCTTCAAAAGAAAGCGGATAAAGCGTTAGCAAGTCAACCTTACCAACCGGAAAATTTTGTTGCTTTTGAATGGATACTCCCAAAAAGGAACCTGCGGCAGCAATAAAATATTGTGGAGCATTTTCATGAAAATATTTTAAGGCGGTTAAACCTTTATGAGCTTCTTGAATTTCATCAAGTATAATGAGGGTTTCTTCCTGAATGGTCTTGCCTGTTTCTATTTCTAAAATGGTGATTAACCGGGCAATATTAAAATCATCCTTAAAAATTCTTTGCAAATGGCTGCTGCTTTCAAAATTGATGTACACATAATCTTGAAAAAAACGATTACCGAATTCCCTTAGAATCCATGTTTTTCCCACCTGTCTTGCACCCTGTAAAACTAGTGGCTTACGGTTTTTTCTTTTCTTCCATTCCAATAGGTCATTCAGAATAAGCCTTTCCATTTTTGTTTGATTTAATGCAAATTTACACTTTTATTCATTTGTAATAATGTGTTTTATCCTTTTTTACATTTGAAAAAATGTAATTGCTTAAAAAAAACCAATGTTTATCTATTCACTATCAATGTTTATTCATCAAAGTTATATTTTCAAACAAAAAAATAATCGTATATTTTCGTTACGCATTCAATTATAAAACC